>CAVCWN010000078.1:0-5650 GCA_963605975.1 Desulfovibrionaceae bacterium
AGAAAAAAGAAGGCAAAGTCCGCTACGCTGGATTTTCTTTTCACGACAAGGCAGATTTGCTGGATAAAGTTTTGACTGAACATCCAGAAATGGATTTTGTTCAACTTCAAATAAATTATCTGGACTGGGAAAGCGAGGGCATTCAGTCAAGAAAATGTTATGAAGTCGCAGAAAAACACGGCAAGCCTGTAATCGTTATGGAGCCGGTAAAAGGCGGTACACTGGCAAAGCTGCCGCCAGCCGCTGCAAGTTTGCTTAAAAATTATAATCTGGATGCGTCACTGCCTTCTTGGGCTATTCGTTTTGCCGCAAGCCTGCCAAACGTAAAAATGGTTTTGAGCGGAATGAGTAACATGGAACAGCTTTTGGATAACACTTCCTATATGAAGGATTTTAAGCCTTTGACAGAAGAAGAAAAGTCCCTTGTCTTTAAAGCCGTAGACATCATAAATGGAAACATTGCAATTCCTTGTACCGGCTGCTCTTACTGTACAGAAGGCTGCCCGCAGAACATCGCAATTCCAAAATATTTTTCACTCTACAATGCCGATTTGCAGGAAGCCAAAGAAAAAGGCTGGACCCCTCAAGGCGAATACTATGACCGCTTAACAAAAGATTTTGGCGCCGCCTCTGACTGCGTAGAATGTGGCCAGTGTGAAGAAGCCTGCCCGCAACATTTGCCAATCATCAAAGATTTAAAAGATGTTGCCGTTCATTTTGGAAAATAGCAGTTTTTGATTTGAATCTTGAAAGAGAACTTTGTTTAAAAGAGATAGATGTGAAAATGAAAGAAAAATTTAAATTTATAAATTTATTTTGCTGCCTGATATTTTTGATTTGTACTTTATCATGTGGGTCTGATTATTCAAAATATTCAAGTGATACGGAAGAATCAAGCAGTGAGGAGGGGACAGGAGATGTTACAGATAGTGCTGATACTGTATACCTTGCAGAAGTGAGTAATATAGTTTGGTCTGCAGCAACAAATGTTGAAGGCGGATATACTCTTGTGTCTATAAAATGGACAGCCCCTGCTGATGAAGATTTACAAGGTTTTCTTATAACTTATTCAAAAACTGATTCGATGGACACTCCTGTTTCATTTACTGTTGAAGGAAAAAACAAAACGGAAATTTCTATGGAAGCAGATGCTTCTTATTCAGTAACAGTAAAAAGTGTGGACACGAGTGGAAAGCAAAGTTCCGGGCTAACGGAAATTATAAATATTTCTTCCCGATATTCTTTAATATGTACTGTAACTTTAGAATCTTTTGAGACTAAGGCAAAAATGCCAGTAATAAAAGTTGTCAGGGAAGTTACGGGCCTTGGTTTGGGTGAGGCAAAGGCTCTTGTTGAAAAAGCGCCTGCTACAGTTAAAGAAGGGCTAACTTCGACAGAGGCAGATGAAATTATAAAGAAGCTTACTGACGCTGGTGGAAAGGCAAGTAAAAAAGTGATGAAAAAATGACACGCTTTTTTATAAAAATAATTCTTTCCCAAATTAGCCTAGCCGGCCCTATGATGAGCGACAGCCGAAGGCTGGAAAAACTTGCGAGTCGAGTTTTTAGCGAAGAAGCTGAGCAGCTGTGTTGCGAAGCCTTGCCCTTTTTCTTTACTAAAAGAGCACTTCTTCACAAAATACGCCTAGCCGGCCGTGGAGTGGTTTGCCGAAGGCAAAGTGCGAAGCACCGAGGCGATAGCCGAGCCACGGAAGGACCGTTGAAGGAAAGAGGGTATGCTTCAAAAAAATAATTATAATTTTTTTTGATTTTTTGAAATGAGGCCGGACAGTTTGGTGAAGGTTTTTTCTAGGTACTGGGCTTCGCCTTCGGAAAGGGCGGCGCGGGACAAAATGTTTTGCCAGAAATTTTCCATGTCGGGGCGGCCAGTTATTTTGAAGAAGCCGGCACTTTGCAAGGAATCGGTGATTGTTTTTACGCTTTGGTCTAAGCGGCTGCGGGTGATGGGGGTGTAGCCGGTTTGCTTTTTGCTTTGGGCTCGGAATAAGTGGTATGTGATTATCTGGACGGCGTGGCTTAAATTTAGTGAACCGAATTCGTCGCTGGATGGAATTGTGACTGCCATGTTACATTCGTTGAGTTCGTCGTCTTCTAGGCCTGTTCGTTCGTTGCCAAAAACTATTGCGATTTTTTGACCGTCATTTTTTTCGTCAGGGCTGCCTGTAATTCTGTCTGCAAAAGCGGCGAGTTCTTCTGGTAACAAAAGTTTGCCTTGTCTTTTTTTTCCTTTGCGTCTTGTGGTTCCTGCGGCAAAGGCACAGTCTTTTACGGCGTCGCTGATGGAATCAAAAAAAAGTGCATTCTGGTAAATGTCAAATGCATGGATGGAAAGGATGCGGACTCTTTCCTGGTCGATATTTTCTTTTTTTGCAACAATGCGCAATTGTTTGATGGAATTGTTTGCCATGGCACGGCAGACGGCTCCAATGTTTCGGCTTTCTTCCGGCCGGTCTAAAACTACAACAATGTTATTTAAATTCATAAAAAAAATATATCGCTTAAAGTGGAAATTTGGAATTACTTTGCTTATAATAAAAAATGTATGGATGATAGAATGGATTTTTCTGGAAAAGTGGCTCTGATTGCTGGCGGAACAAAGGGCGTGGGAAAAGAGATTTCGCTTATGCTGAAAAATCTGGGGGCAGAGGTTTTTGCACTTGGGAGGAGCAGTGACTTTTCTAGGGATGATAAAATTCATTTTGTGCAGTGCGATTTGGAAAAGGAAAATTTTAAATGTCTGGAAAGTGGACCAGTAAAAGATTTGCTTTTAAAAACTGACATTTTGGTTTTTTGCTTCGGGCCTTTCTTGCAAAAGTCAATTCTTCAGACGAGTGACGGCGACTGGCAGAAAATGGCTTTGTTGAATTACGCTTTGCCTGCAGCTTTTTTGACTCATGCGCTGGAAAATCAAGTTAAAAAAAAGTGGGGACGTGACTTGTTTTTTGGGGGAACAAAAACTGAGTCGGTAAGGGCTTTTAAAACGAATTGCGCTTATGGCGGGGCAAAGACGGCGCTTAGCGTTTTAGTAAAATCTGCGGCGGTCCAGCATGCTTGTGATGGAATTACTGTGAATGCTGTTTGTCCGGGCTTTACTCATGACGCTCCGGAAAATACGCGCAATGTGAGTGAAAAGGCGCTGGCGGAAAACGCTGTGCATATTTTGCTTCACCAGGAGCTTAACGGCCTTATTTTGACGGCGGATTTTGGATGGATTCCTTAAGTGGAGTTTTTGGATATATTTCTCTTTAAGTTTGACAGAATGGATTATATAGGGTAAAATAAGAATAGTTTGTTGGGGATAAAAGGCGGAGAACATGTCGAATAATGAATTAGTTCCTGGTTTTGACGAAGACACAGAAGACAGTTTGAAGATTCAGTTGCAGAAGTTGGGCGAAGTGCCAAGCTGCATTATTATTACTTTAAACGGTTACATAGACACGTATAACTCAGTTTTCTTTCAGAAGCAGGTTGGAAAAATTATAACTGCTGGTTTTGTAAATTTGATTTTCAACTGTGCAAGCCTTAATTACGTTTCTTCTACTGGAATTGGCTCTTTTACTTCATTCCTTAAACTGGTAAAGCCAAAGGGTGGCGATATTGTTCTTTTGAATATACAGCCTAAGGTTTATGAAGTTTTTTCTTTGTTAGGATTCAGTCAGTTTTTTAACATCAAAGATACTCTTTCGGAAGCAGAAGAATTCTTTAAGAAGGGTGCGCCTGTAGAAGCTTCTGTTTTTCCGAAGATTTTTGCCTGCCCTGTTTGTAATAAAAGGCTTAAGGCAACTAAGAGTGGAAGATTTCGCTGTTCAGACTGCAAGTCCATTCTTGCAATCGATCAGGGCGGACATGTTTTCCTGGGTTGATTTTAGTAAAATCACTTTTGTGAGTGGCTTTTATAAAAAATCAAACCTTGGTGGATGGATCTTTGTAAAATCATTTTTATAAAATCACCTTTAGAAAATCCATATTGAAAAAATCTTTTTCCTGAAAATCTTAAGAATTGAGTTTTGGGATATTCCGTGTTATCATTAAAAGAATGAATGTTAGTGTGAAAAGCGGAATAGCCCTTTTGCTTAGGGCCGTCTTATATACAATTATTATAACTCTTTTAACTTCTGTTTTTGTTTTCGTTTTCGATTCATGCCAGTCTTATGCTGCGAGCGGGCAAACTATAAAATTGTCTTTTAAAGGGTTTTTTATTTTTGCCCTTGCTTTTTTACCTTTTGGCCTGCAAGTGACTTCTTTATTTCTTCTTTGCTATTTTATTAAAAATCCGGGCTACAAAATATTTCCTCTTTTTGTTTTTGTTCTGGTGACGCTTTTTTCGTGGGTGTTTTTGAGTCCTCTTTCTTTAAAAGCTCATGATAGTCTTTTGGAAAAAAATGCAAAGCTGTTTGAAAAAAGTTCACTTGTTAAAAAAACAAAATCTTCCAGTTTTAAAAAGAGCGGAACAAATGTTTTTTATTTTTCAGATATTTTTAGGGCGGAAAAATCTGACGGTTTGATAATTGATTTGTCTTCTTTGGAAAAGAAAAGTCATGTTTTTACCAGTGAAGAAAAAAATCCTGCTGTTGCAAATATTGAAGATTCAATTACGGAAGAAGTTTTTCAAAGTCCAAAGGCAAGTTCTTTTATAATTGAGCGTCTGGAAGATTTTTTTACTTTAGAAAATCAAATGCTGCATTCAGAATTTTTCAGCTGGTTGTCTTTTGCATGTATGGCACTTGCGATTATAAGTCTGGCTGCTTTTAGAAATATGTCTGAGTGGCGGCTTATGAATTTAATTTTTACAATTTTGCTTTTTATGGGCATTGTGATTTTTAATTATTTTGCATGGATTGAAAATTCATTTTTAAATCCTGTAAGGCAAAAGGTGAACGGCTGGCTGCATTTTATTCCATACGTAAAAAATCCTTTTGCGATTTTTGCTAATTTGATTTTGACAATAATTTTTTCTGTGGTGGGAATTATTATTGATGCGAAGGGCAGGGCCAGACTTGCGGAGGAAAATGCATGAAAAAACTTCTGCTTACTTTAGGAATTTATTCGGCATTGATTTTTATTGCCTGTATAATTACTTCAAATTGTATGACAGGCAACTTGCCGCTTTTGTTAGATACTGCTGTTAAATCCTACAAATTTTCCAGGGGCTTGATTTGGTTTTTTGAATTTTTACCGGCAGTTTTGTTGAGTGGGCTTTTGCTCGCTGCCTGCATTCAGTGGAAAAGCCAGACGTCTTCTGCTGCTACAGAAAAAAGATTTTCTTTAGCACAGCTTCGCCGCTTTAAGAAATTTTTTATTTTGGCTTTGCTGCTGACCCTTCTTTTGACTGTCTTGGAAGAGTTGCTTTTGCCTTCCATTCAAAAGAAACAGGAAATCCGGGAAAATCAAATTGAATATTTTAACAAAAGTATTGATCTTGCAAACCGACTTTTGTATGAAGATGAAAATTCTCTTTTGGCTGCCCAGTATGCCGAAATTGCCTACAGCTTAAATCCTCATGATGAAAGGGCTATTGAACTTTACGAAAACACGCATGACAATTTGGAAAGTACAATGGCTGAAATTCAAGAAAAAAAATCTGAGGAAAAAGATTTGCCTGTGGCAGATGAAGTCTTGCAGATTGAAGA
>CAVCWN010000079.1:0-3553 GCA_963605975.1 Desulfovibrionaceae bacterium
CGGCTGCCCTGCCAGGCAGCCGACCGCCTGCGGCATGGCTACACGACGGGCTGGGCGCATTTTGAAAAGAAATATTTCATTTACAAATGACGTCTTTTTAGCAGCATTAACAAGGTTAATATCAGGATAATGCAAGTAAAAAAATTAGATAAATCTTTTCGCGTCGGGCGATTTTAAGCGTTCTGGAAGGCATTTTTCCCCGATGTAAACATCAAAAGTTTTTATTTCAGGCAAAAAGATGGTATATTCGAAGTAGAAAACGCAGCATGAAAGGCTGCAAAAACAACCGCTAACGCGGTATTTTTATAGGAGGAATGATAAAAATGAACGAAATTATTAAAGCGATGGAAGAGCGGAGAAGTTGCCGCAAATTTAAGTCTGAAATGGTTTCTAAAAATGATATTGAAGAAATTATTCAGGCGGGCTTGTATGCTGCCAGTGGAAAGGGATTGCAGGCTACAAAAATCATAGCGGTTACAAATAAAGATGTCCGTAATCAGATTGCGGAAGAAAATAGAAAGATTGGGGACTGGCAGGAAGGTTTTGACCCATTTTATGGTGCTCCTGTAATTTTGATTGTGCTTGCTCAGGCTGATGTTGGAACTGGAATTTATGATGGTTCGCTTGTGATGGGAAATCTGATGCTGGCTGCCCATTCAAAAGGTCTTGCTTCAATTTGGATTCACCGGGCAAAACAGGAATTTGATTCGGATTTTGGAAAAAATCTTTTGAAAAAACTTGGAATTGAAGGGGAGTGGCAGGGAATTGGTCACTGTGCTTTAGGCTATGCCGCAGAACCTCTTCCACCTGCTGCTCCTCGTAAAAGCGACAGAGTTTATTTTATAGAATAATCTTTATTGAATAATCTCGTCGATTTTTTGCCAGTTCATCTTTAGAAAAAACTGTATTTTCGATTGCTTTCAGATTATCTAAAATTTGCTCTGGCTTTGACGCCCCCACCAGCCGGGTAAGACATCGTGTCATGCAGGAATTGCTATGCAATTCCTGCAATCGGTTTAAAGAACGCGCTGGCTTCTCAGCTCAGCTGCTCAGCTTCTTCGCTAAAAACTGCTTCGCAGCATAGCTGCTCAGCTTCTTCGCTAAAAACTCGCCTCGCGAGTTTTTCCGGCTTTCAGCCGTCGCTCATCACCTCGCGAGTTTTTCTCACCTTTCAGCCGTCGCTCATCATATGGTGTAACTTCTTTGCAAAATCCACCTAGCCGGTCGTGCAGCCAGGCCGGAGGCCGTCCGAAGGACCGCGCGCAGCAAGTGGCGGAAGGGCCGTTTGACAAAAGCCGGGATGCTGCAAAAAAAAATCACAAACTATTTTCTTTTTAATTTTCTGCCCATGACTTTGTAGTAGATTAAACAGAGGATAATGCCAAAAACTGTGGCGGTTGGAGCGGCAGCGCCTATTGCGGTTAGGCTGGCGTCTGGCTGGATGCTCATGATGTAGGACATTGGCAAGCGGACTAGGAAGGCTTGTGCCAGGCCCTGTGCCATTACAAAAAATGATTTGGAATGGCCGTTAAAATATCCCATGTAACTGAAAAGGATGCTGGTTACAACGGCTTCTGGAGCAAAGCCTTTCATGTATTCGAAGGACCGTTTGATTACGGCGGCGTCATTCGTAAAGAGGCGGGAAAGTAAGTCACCGCGGAAGAAAATTAAAATTCCTACAAAAAGTCCTACTGTGCAGCCTATGCCCATGCCGCACAGCATTGCTGAACGGGCCCGCTTTTCTTTGGCAGCTCCGACATTCTGGGCAACGAAGGGGCCCATGCTTTGCATAAGTGACGATGGGATGAGCATTATAAACTGCTGGATTTTCTGGGCAACTCCGTAGCCGGAAGAAGCGTCCAGTCCTATGCGGTTGATAAAGGCGTTTAATGCTAAAAAACTGATGCTTGTTAAAAATTCCTGTAAGGCAAGAGGGGTTCCGATTTTTACGAATTTTCCGATTTCAGGGCCAAAGCCTATGTCTTTTAGAGAGAATTTAAAAGGGAGCTTTTTCTTTTTGATGATTCCAAGTGACAAAAAGACGCTGACCGCCTGGGCTGCAATGGTCGCAATGGCTGCTCCCTGGACATTCATGTCAAAGACTGCGACTAAAAGTAAGTCACCAAAGATGTTTACTACGCATGCGATGGCAACAAAGATGAGTGGAGATGTAGAATCGCCTAAGCCGCGGAAAATGCAGCTGATAAGATTGTAGGCTACTATAAAGATAAATCCGGCCCCGCAAATTCTTATGTACTGGACTGTTAAATCTAAGGCTTCTTCTGGTGCCTGCAAAAGGATGGCTATGGGTCTGGCAAAAACGACTAGTATGACTGTAAAAATTACGGCAACTACTGTAAAAAAGGCTATGGCGCCGCCTAAAAGTTTTCCGATTTTTTCATTTTCTTTGGCTCCCAGGTACTGGCCCATCAAAACTGTAACACCCACTGCTATGGAAACCAAAACGAATGTAAACATATTCAAAATGTTGGCACCTGTTGAAACACCGCTAATGCCGGCCGTGGTTCCAAATTTTCCTACAATGACAAGGTCGACTGCCCCGTACATGGCTTGTAAAACTAGGGCCCCTAATGTGGGAAACATAAAGTTTACAAGTTTCTTAAAAATGCTGCCCTGGGTAAAATCCTGTCTGTCACTTAATTCCGCATTGCTCATAGTGGGCATGATTTTAGCGATATTTCTGGAAAAATTAAAGTATTTTTTTTAGGAAAGGCGGAAAAGGAAGACAAGGGGAGGAAGAATAGTATTTACGAAAACAGGATTTCTATGCAAAAAAGGCCTAGCCGGCCGTATAGCGGTTTGCCAAAGGCAAAGTGCAAAGCACCGAGGCGAATAGCCGAGCCGCGGAAGGGCCGTTTAACAAAAGGCGGTATGCTTTAAATTTAAAAAAAATCGCTGTATATTTTTTGAATGAATATTTTGGATGAACTTTACAAGCTGGAACATAAGTCGAAATTTTTGGAAGAAATAAATCATCACAGGGTGGAAGATTCTATTACGCTGAAGGTGAAAGAGGTGGAGGATATTTTTAACCCGATGGACGCTTCGCCTTTAGAGGAAAGGTCTTTGAACCGTGATGTGGAAGATTATATTTTGGAAAGGCTGGAACTTTTGAACCCTGTGTCGCAGCTGGAAATTAATTTTTGCATTCCGGGGGCCAGTAAAGATGACCAGGAAAAAATTAAAATGGCTTACACAAATCATTTTAAGCAAAGGGCAAAGGAGCAGCTGCTTTTGAATAGAAAAAATCTGCACAAGTGGCAGGTAAATCTTTTGATTGGGCTTTTGTGTCTGGCTCTTTGCATTCTTACTTCGCATTTTTTGAGTTTGCCGGTAATGGAAAAATTCGCTTTTGCTAATGTTCTTTCGGAAAGTCTGGGCATTTTAGGCTGGGTGGCCATCTGGGAACCGGCGGAATTTTTTCTTTTTGGCAGGAGGGAAAATTCCAGCAGGCTGACAAAAATGATGAGGCTGCATTTGGCTGAGGTGAATGTTTTGGAGGAGTGATGGGGGGAAGAGGAGAGACATTTGT
>CAVCWN010000080.1:0-28484 GCA_963605975.1 Desulfovibrionaceae bacterium
GATTATTTGCTGAACTTTGCATTAAATCTTCTTTTAAAACAATAGATGTAGAAGATTTTCCAAAATATCTTGAAGAAAATAAATTAAATTCTTGATTATAAAAATCTTAAAAAAAGCCCTAAAAAAAATATTTTAGGGCTACATGACTAATTTTTCTTTGGAAAAGATTTTCTGTAAATGTAGATGAAATAAATTATTTCTGCCACCGCTGTTAATGCCCATGAAAAAATATAAAGCAAAAAGAGAGAAGGTATTGTTTTAAAGTAAGCAAAAATTGTATAAACCCAGGCGATTCTAAAAAGACAGGAGCCTGCAAAAACAATAATTGAAGGAACAAATGTTTTTCCCAATCCTCTGTTTGCGGCAATCGTGTTGTCCATGAAACTTGCTATAGGGTAAGAAAAGCACATTATTTTCAATCTGGTCATGCCTGCTTCAATAACGGCGTCTTCGTTAGTAAAAATTGAAAGCATTTGTTTTCCAAAAATAAAAATCAAAAGGCTTAAAATTGAACCTAGAATAAAGGCGTATGTGTTTGAAATGATGATTGTCTTTTTGATTCTTTTTTTGTCATTTGCACCATAATTTTGTCCTATGAAAGATGCACATGCCAAATAAAAACCGTCCATCGCATTGTAAACAATGTTGTCTAAATTTGAAGAAGCAGCAGTTCCAGCAACCATCATTTCATCAAAAGTATTTACCCCCACTTGAATAAAGGCATTTGCCAGGGCAAAAATTGCATTTTGCATTCCGCCAGGTATTCCAATTTTTAAAAGTCTTGCAGCAATTGATTTGTTGATTTTTAACTTTTTAGGACTGAATTTTACAAGTCCAATTCCCTTATGCAAGGCAATCATAACAAGTATCGCTGAAACATATTGCGAAATTACAGAAGCATAAGCCACTCCATCGCAAGACATTTTGCATACAATTACAAAGAAAAGATTTAAAACAATGTTTATAAGACCTGCAATGCTCAAGTAGAGCAGAGGCCTTTTTGTGTCACCTGAAGCACTGATTACAGCATTACCGTAATTGTAAATGGCTACCCCAGGCATGGCAAACATGTAAATTTTAAAATACAAAACCGCTCCGTCAAGCAAAACCTCTTTTGTTTTCATCAAAGTTAAAATAGGGCGGGCCAGTGTAAATCCCAAAAGGAATAAAATTATTCCAATAGCAAGGCAAAGAATAAATGCCGTGTGAACTGCATCGTCCAAGTCTTTTTGTTTTTTTGAACCGATGTAGTAGGCAACTGTAACATTTACTCCTCCTCCAATTCCCATCAAAAATCCAGTAAAAAGAAAAAGAAGCTGTGAAGTAGAACCAACAGAACCTAATGGATAAGCGCCTGCAAATTTTCCAACAACTGACACGTCAGCAATGTTAAAGAAAACCTGAAGTAAATTTGAAAAAATAAGTGGAAGTCCATAAAAAAATATTCCACTAAAAAGAGAACCTTTTGTAAGATCCTTTGCGTATGACCTGGCAGACATTTTTTGCCTCTATTTAATCAAAAAATCATGAGAAATAAAAAAAATTGTAAGATGATTTTTGCCCTATTTAAAATCCTTGACTCCAGCTAAATCAAGAGTAGCAAATAAATCTTCAATTGTTTCCCGGCGCCTGATTTCTACAAAAGAACCATCTTCCCTCATCAAAATTTCACCGCAGCGCAATTTGCCGTTGTAGTTAAAGCCCATAGCCCTTCCGTGAGCACCGGCATCATGAATAATCACATGATCACCTATATCAATTTTGGGAAGAGGCCGCTGAACTGCAAATTTGTCACAGTTTTCACAAAGGGAACCTACCACATCATAAACATGGTCTTTCATCGCATTTTCTTTTCCAGATACTGTTAATTCATGGTAGGCACCGTACATGCCAGGCCGCATAAGATCTGCCATGCAGGAATCAAGGGCAATGTATTCGCGGTAAATGTGTTTTTCGTGAATGGCAGTGGTGATTAAATACCCGAAAGGACCAGTAATTGGTCTGCCACATTCCCAGTGAATTTCCATAGGGTCAAGACCTGCTGGCACAAGGATTCTGTCATATTCTTCCTTGATTTTTTTAGCAATAAAATCATAATCGACAGCTTTTTGATCTTCTTTGTAAGGGATTCCAAGTCCTCCTCCCAAATCGACAAATTCAATTTTTAGGCCGTCTTTTTCTTTTATTTCAACAGCCAGTTCAAAAAGTAACTTTGCCGTATCAACAAAAAAGAGAGGATTAAGTTCATTTGAGGCAACCATTGTGTGAAGTCCAAAATGTTCAACTCCGTGTTCCTTACAAATTTTGTATGCTTCAAGGATTTGACTTCTTGTAAGACCATACTTTGCTTCTTCCGGCTTTCCAATAATTGAATTGCAGCCCTGCTTGTCTTTTCCAGGATTGTAGCGGAAACATATAGTTTTTGGTAAAGGACCAACATTTTTCAAAAAATATTCAATGTGAGTTATATCATCAAAATTTATGATATTGCCCCTTTCGTAAGCAAATTTGTATTCTTCTGCAGGTGTTTCATTTGATGTAAATAAAACATTTTCTTTTTTGATTCCAGCCATTTCTGAAAGCATAAGTTCCGGCAAAGAAGAACAGTCACTTCCAGCTCCTTCTTCTGCAAGGATTTTTAAAATATATGGATTCGGGCAAGCCTTTACCGCAAAGTGTTCAAGGAATTTTGGAAAAATACTAAAGGCTTTTGTAAAGCGCCTCATGTTTTCACGAATAGCTTTTTCATCATATAAATAAAATGGTGTAGGAAATTTTTTAATTAATTCGTCCAGTTGATTTTTATTAAGTGGAAAATATGTACTCATGCAATTCCTCCATAAAAAAGAAAGTTTTTTATTAGAAGAAAATATACAAAAATACATATTTTTTTGAAAGTCTTTTGTAATTTTTATTTATAATTTCTTATTAAAATTTTATTTTTCAAAAAAAATGATATATAATGAATGGAATTTCATCAGGAGGAAAAATGAAAAAAGCAAAAATTATGTCTCTCTTACTTGTTGGTTTACTTGGATTTTTACCGCTTAGTGCAAAGGCGAAAAGCACAAAGTCTGCAAATTCCTTTGGCATAAAAGACAAAAGATATTCTGAATTATTAAATCTTTCTGTTTTAGACACGGCTAACAATGCAAGACTTAAAGCTGTGATTGAAAAAATGAAAAAAGGCCAGACTGTTTATATAGCATGTTTAGGTGGTTCTGTTACAGAAGGAGTTGGACCTGCAAACTACCGTGACGGTTACGCCTATCAATTTCAAAAAAAATTGTCTGCAAAATATGCAGATGGAAAATCAAGTAACATAAAATTTGATGGAGCAGGCTTAAGCGGAACTCCTTCAACATTAGGACTTGTACGCTACCAAAAAGATGTTGTCGAAACTTTGGGCCAAAGTCCAGACCTTTTAGTAATTGAGTTTGCCGTAAATGATGGTTCTGGCCGCGAATACGAAAGAGCTTTTGAAGCATTGATCCGCGACGCTCTTTTACAAAACGACGATACTGCAATCATTGCTCTTTATTCGGCTGCAACTTATGGAAACCAGCAGTCCTGGATGAAAGAAATTGCCAGTCACTATGGAGTTCCTTCGGTAAGCACAATGAATGTTGTTACAAGGGCTCTTTTGGACGGTGATTTTACCAAAGAAAAATTCTACACAGATACAGTTCATCCTACAAAAGAAGGACATGCTTTGCAGGCAGACATTCTTATGAATTTGCTTAGTCTTATTGAAAAAGAAAAAGCTGATGAAAAAAATTCTCTTCCACAGGAATGGTCTGCAACTCCGACATTTTCCGGCATGACAAGAATTTCTGGAAATAACGAAGATGTAAAAATTGAAGAAGGTGTTTTTTCATCTACAGACATTACTGGTCAGACAACAAAGAAAAATGGCAAAACTGATTTTCCACAAAACTGGTACAAAAAGCAGGGCAGTCAGGGTACTTTCAAAATGACAATCAATTGCAAAAATTTGATTTTTGTTTATAAAGAAAACGGTGCCTGGGATGGTCTGGATTTTGGAGTAGCAGAAATTTATGTAGACGGCCAATGGTTTGACTCTTATGACGGCGCTCCAAGTAACGGCTGGAATAATGCAGTTGCAAGAGTAATCATTGATGAAGATGAAGCAAAAGAACACATAGTCGAAGTAAAAATGCAGGAAGGAGATGAAAAGAAAGCTTTCACCATTCTTGCCTTGGCTTATTCAAAATAAGATATTTCTTAAGAAAGTCACTAAAAATTGCAATTTTTGTAGACAAACTATAAAGAGCGGCTACCCATTTAGGTAACTGCTCTTTTTTTGGAGTCTCTAAAAATTACAAAAGTAAATAGCAGGGCCTTCCTGCAAATTGTACTTTTTAGCTTGCTTAAATAAAAGTTATTTGATCATTCAAAAACTTGATTTCCATCTTTGTAAGATTTAATCCATTTGCTGCGACATACAAACGGTCAACATTAAACCTTGAAGGGAAAGAAATTTGTCTTGTAACAGAAACTTCTTTTCCCTGGCTGCCATTGAAAACAAAAGTGGCAATTGGAATTCCCATGAAAAAGAGGGTACAAGGCAACTGTGCCACATCACCTAAAGTTGAAGAACCGTAGAGGGTAATCTGGTAAGTACCTAAAGTTTCCACATCGAAGGCAAGAACGTAATTTGTGTCTTTTTTACATTCCTGATAAGTCAAATCAATAGTATTTTCTTTTCCTATTTTGATAAAAGTCACATCTTCAAGTTTTATGTCATCCGAAGAAGTGCTTTTATTTTTTACAAGGACTTTATCTTTCGGTTTCAAGAGCCTTTGCATGGCTGAACTTGTTGCAACAAATAAAGAAATGTTTATTGCAGAACGCTGCAGTTCCCCGCGGGTAAGAAGGCCATTTTTTAAAGCTTCAAGTGTATTGTCACCGCTAGAATTTCTGCTTCCGTCAGGGCAGCACATGTATAAATCATTTTGAGATCGAATCATTTTTGCAAAATCATTATCGCATGCCTTTCCATCTGGCAGCCTGTCAATTGCAGCCCACCAGTCAGTCATAACTGTACCCGTAAACCCCCATTCCTTTCGGAGAATTGCGGTATTTAAATCGTAATTACCAGCCGTGTACTGTCCGTTTACAAGGCCGTAAGTTGTCATTACAGAATTTGCACCATCTTTTACACAGATTTCAAATGGCTTTAAATAGATTTCCCTCAAAGCCCTTTGCGAAAGAACTGAATTGTAGGCACGGCGGTTAGTTTCCTGATTGTTAGCACAAAAATGTTTGATTGTACATGTTACTCCGGATGACTGAAGGCCCTGCACCATACTGGACGCTATTTGACCCGTCAAAAATGGGTCTTCAGAAAAATATTCAAAATTTCGACCATTTAATGGATGGCGGTGGATATTGATTCCAGGCCCCAAAAGACAGTCAACATTGTTTGTCTGCATTTCAAGACCTGTAAAAGAATAAAGCCTGGCTACAGTATTTCTGTTAAATGTAGAAGCAAGCATTGTACCATTAGGAAGGGCAAAGGCCTTTATTCCGCAGTCCAGCCTCATTCCGGAAGGTCCGTCATCGCAACATAAAGGTGGAATTCCAAAGACATTTCTTAAACGGTCAGACACACCACCCATAGCAGAAGCAGTTCCGGCTGTAACCAGGGAAGATCCCATTCCTTCGCCACGGATGATGCAGCTTAAATCTTCATCTGTCATTTGAGCAACAAAATCCTCAGCAGAAACTCTGCCTTTAAACACATCCTTTAATGTGAACCCCTTAAACTTTGTCTGTTTAATTTCTGGCGGAAGATTTTCCTTTCTTTTTTGCCACATGTCTTTTGTTGAAAGAGGGGCATTTTCCATTACAAGCTTTCCATCTTGATTTCTGTGCATTCTTTCAAAAGATTCAAGTGGAGCCAAAGCTTCATCACATTTTTTTATAAGTTGAGTGGCAGGAAGGGTAAAGGTTAAAACAGCCTTTGCTGAACGGACATCACATCCTGCATAAACCGTATACTGTCCTTCTTCCAAAACAAAAGAATTCTTAAAACCACTTGCACCTGTGTCATCATAAGAAGCAAAACTTTCCAGAGGAATTTCAAAAGTATGTTTCCAGTTTTTATTTACAGGGATTTCATCAGATTTTTCAAAATCAACAAGAAGACGGTCAGCCTTGCCCAAATTTCCATTTGGGGCTTGGACAAAAATCATAACTGTTTCCTTTCCTGTAACTGTACCCTTGTTAATTACTTCCATTTCGATGTGAATTTTATCTGATGTTGATTTTACATTTGCTTTTATCATGCAAATTTCAAAATCAGAATAAGAAAGACCATAACCGAAAGGATAGCGGACTTTTTCTTTTGCAAAGGTTTCAAAATATCTGTAACCAACAAAAATGTCTTCGCAATAGGCATTTCCTTGGGGATTTCCAAAATATGGACTGGAAGGGTAGTCGTTCAGACTGTAAGCAATTGTATCTGTAAGGCGGCCGGAAGGAGAAACTTTACCCGTAAGAACATCAGCGGTTCCAAGCCCACCAAGCATTCCTCCCTGCCAGACATACATCACTGAATCAGGTTTTATGGTATCCACAAAAGACATGTCAATTATGTTTCCCACATTTAAAAGGACAATCATTTTGGAAAATGAACTTCTAACCTTGTAAAGCATGTCCATTTCCTGGTCTGTCAAATAAAAAGAGCCCTTACTTGCAGAATTGTCCTTATCTTCACCAGCTGTGCGGCCAATTATGCAGATGGCATAATCTGAAAAACTGGCCGCTTTTTTTACAATTTTGTCATCCAAAGGCATTTCATCTTGAGACCACCTTTCTTTTCCCCAGCCTAAACCTTCATCGTAGGGGTTAGATTTTTCCCACTCAGCATAAATTTCTTTTAATTCCTGGTTGACCTTAACATGAGCAGATTCTTCTAAGCCCTGGACAATGTTGTAAACCTTTGAAACATTCACCTTGCCCCCGGACCCAGTGCCACTTTTATAATAAGATGACTGTATTCTGCCAAAAACAGAAACTACAGAATCCTTTTTTAAAGGCAAAACATTATTTTTGTTTTCAAGAAGCACACAACCTTCTGCGATTGCGTCCCTAGCAGCCTTTTCATATTCCTTCCAGTCCAAAATTTTCTTCATAAAATCCTCTAAAAAAAACTATCTTGTTAAATCTTTTACCCAAATATATTTTTTGTAGCGGCCAATTACCCAAGGAATTTTTCCCACTTCATCAATACAGGTACATGCGTAAACCAAAAGAACTGGCCAGTGGTAAACAAATGTTCCCAAAATGGCAAGCGGTACTGCAAGACACCACATACATATTATCAAACTGTATAAATCAAAAGAAGTGTCTCCACCGGCATCAATTACTCCATTAATCATTATTGTGTTAAAAGTTCTGCCATACATGTAAAAGGCATTGATAAACAACATTCCTGCCAGGTAAAAACGGGCACCATCTGTAAGAGTAACCATTTGTGTTAAAAGAGGAGTTAAAGCTAAAAGGAGAATTGTAATTACGGCCCCCATTATAAAGGCAATTTTAAGGATTTTGTCTCCATATTCTTTTCCCCTTGAAAGATTTCCAGACCCCAATTCATTTCCAATTACAACAGCCGCTGCAGAACTTAAACCATTGCAAAAACAGCAGAGCAAATCACGAATAACAGATGCCACAGAATTCGCTGCAACTGCATCAAGGCCCAAATGTCCCATAAAAACAGAATAAGAAGCAAACCCTGCTCCCCAAAGAAGGCTGGCCCCTAAAATAGGCAGCATGAGTTTTATATAATCAAAAAATAGATTTCCAGTTTTCTTAAAAAAAGATTTTATCTTTAAATGGATATAATTTTTTCTGTAGGAATTAGCCACGCACCATATCAATTCAATAATTCTTGAAATTAAAGTTGCATAAGCAGCCCCTGCAACACCCATGACAGGGAGACCAAAAAGACCAAAAATCAAAAGTGCATTAAGAAAGATATTTATAAGTACAGTGCATGCAGAAATAGTTGCAGTCCTTGCAGGATGATCTGAAACCTTCATCATTGCGTGATAGCACTGAGAAATGCCTGTAATAAGGTAGGACCAGCTGGCAATGGTAAGATAGTGGGCACCAATTTCTATTAAAAGATCCTGATCTGTCAAAAGGGACATAAGCTGCTTAGGAATAAAAAGACATATAGCCCAAAAGGCAAGATCAATTATAGCATTCATCTTTATGGCAATAGCAAAAATTTTATTTAAACTTTCACTGTCTTTTTTACCCCAGTACTGAGCCCCCAAAATTCCTTCAATGGAAACTACAGCTGCAATAAACATGTTTTGAATGAATTGCACTTGGCTTGCCAAAGAAACGGCTGCCATAGAATTCTGGGTAAAGTGTCCCAGCATAAGGGCATCCGCTGCAGCCACAGCAGCCAGCATCAAATACTGAAAAGAAATAGGAAGGGCGATGCGAAGAAGCTTTTTTGTAAAAGGAACTTCTTTTAAAACAATTTCATTTGACATAGTTTGATAAATCTAGCTTTTTAATCTTTTAAATTCAATAATGAGAGGAAAAATAAATTTGTAGAAAAATAAATTTTTTGTTACAATGAGCAAATAGGTTATTCAAATGACAGAAAATTATGACATAGTAATCGCAGGAGGCGGCCCTGCAGGACTTTATGCCGCATACGAATTCATTTCAAAAAGCAAAGACAGTGGAAAAAAAGCAAAAGTTCTTATAATTGATAAAGGCCATCAGCTGGACAAGCGCACATGCCCCATAAGTCAGGGAAAAGTTCCCAGCTGCATAAAGTGCCCAGTATGTTCAATAATGGAAGGTGAAGGGGGAGCCGGAGCCTATTCAGACGGAAAATTCAATATTACAAATGAATTTGGCGGTTCTTTGTGGGAAAAAATCGGCAAGGAAAGAGCCCTTGACCTTATGCACCAAGTAGACAAAATCAATGAAAAACTTACTGAAAAAACCGATGACACATTCCCCAAACTTTTCGTAACTGATCCCAAATTAAAAAGAGACTGTACCTGTAAAGGACTGCATTTACTTTCTGCAGAGGTGCGCCACTTGGGTACAGATTTAAATTACAAAATTCTAAAAGTTTTGCATAATTACCTTGAAGAAAACGGCATAGATTTTATGTGGGACACAGCCGTAAAAGACATACTTCTTGACATGATTGAAAGCGATGCCTACAAATTTAAAATCTATACAGATAAAAGTGACAAAGTGATTGCTGCAAAAAATGTAATAATCGCGGTTGGCCGCTCTGGTGCCCACTGGCTGGAAAATTACTGTAAGAGTCACCAGATTTTGACAGAATCTAACCGTGTAGACATAGGCGTTCGTGTTGAACTGCCTGCCGAGGTATTTTCTGAAATTACAGATAAAGTCTATGAAAGTAAAATTGTCTACACAACATCAAAATACCAGGACAATGTAAGAACATTTTGCATGAATCCGTACGGCTTTGTCGTTAATGAAAACACAAATGGCATTGTTACGGTAAACGGCCATTCAAACTCAGAAAATGGTAAAAAAAGTGCTAATACGAATTTTGCCCTTTTAGTCAGCCAGCATTTTACCCAGCCCTTTAATAATTCAAATGAATACGGAGAATCCATTGTGCGCCTTTCCAATATGTTAGGTGGAGGCGTTATAGTGCAACGCTTAGGCGATTTGGAAAGGGGACAGCGCTCTACGGCAGGAAGAATTACACGGTCAACTGTGAGACCGACTCTTAAAGCTTGTCCTGGGGACTTAAGCCTTGTTTTGCCAAAGAGAATTTTGGATGACATTATAGAAATGCTCCATGCCCTAGACAAAATTGCCCCGGGAACAGCAAATGATGATACACTTTTGTATGGAGTTGAAGTTAAATTCTATAACACACAAGTAAAAGTCAGCCAGAATCTTGAAGTTGAAAGCAAAAAGGGAATGTACATTATTGGTGACGGTTCGGGAATTACCCATTCACTGTCACATGCAGCCGCTTCAGGACTTTTTGTTATGGATAAAATTCTTGAATCTTTTTAGCCGCTAAAATTGCTATAAAATCTTAAAACAAAAGATGCAAGCCTGGCCATAAAAGAGACCAGGCTGTTTTTTTTAGATGTAATCTGCCAGATCAAGAATGAGTTTTTCTGTTTTTTCCCAGCCCAGACAAGGATCTGTAATGGACTTTCCATATACACCTTCTCCAACGGCCTGACAGCCGTCTTCCAGGTAACTTTCTATCATAAGACCTTTTACAATATTTTTAATTTCCTTAGATTCGTGGCATGAATGGACAACATCCTTTGCAATTCTTATCTGTTCAAGATATTTTTTTCCTGAATTATTGTGGTTACAGTCAACAATAACAGCAGGATTAGCAAGATTTGACTTTTCATAAGCATCAATAAGGTTACGTATGTCTTCGTAATGGTAGTTTGGATGGCTTACACCGTGGGCATCAACATAACCTCTTAAAATGGCATGGGCTAAAGGATTTCCTTCTGTAGTAACTTCCCATCCTCTGTAAAGAAATTTCTGCTTGCTTTGGGCAGCAGAAATGGAATTCATCATAACAGAAATGTCACCGGCTGTAGGATTTTTCATGCCAACAGGAATACCCACGCCACTTGCTACAATTCTGTGCTGCTGGTCTTCTACAGACCGGGCCCCTAAAGCAACATAAGCTAAAAGATCAGACAAGTACCTGTGGTTTTCTGGGTAAAGCATTTCTTCAGCACAAGTAAAGCCAGTTTCCTTTACAACATCCGTGTGCATCTGGCGGATTGCAATAATTCCCTTAAGCATGTCTTCTTCACCGGAAGGATTTGGCTGGTGCAGCATTCCCTTATAGCCCACGCCCTTTGTCCTAGGTTTATTTGTGTAAACACGGGGAATTATAAAAATTTTATCCTTAACCTTTTCCTGAACTTTTGCCAGGCGCTTCATGTAATCAAGGACAGCATCTTCTCTGTCTGCAGAACAAGGCCCGATGATCAAAAGAAAATGGTCGTCTTTTCCTTCAAAAATATTTTTTATGATTTTATCTCTTTCTTCCTTGAGTTTTGTAACTTCTTCCCCCAAAGGAAACTGTTCCTTTAATTCCTTAGGGGTAGGGAGCTTTCTAAGAAAGTTCATCTGCATGTCCATGGCATTTCTCCTTCCAGGCTAAAAAATATTCTGCCTTTTTATTTTTCAAATTTTCTAAAAAAGATAATAATATTTTTAAAGCCATTTTTACAATAGACTTTTTTAAATGAAAAAAATAAAGGGAGCCTCTAAAAATTGCAATTTTTAGAGATACCCTAAATCTATTCAAAAAAATCCTAGCCCGGATTGTAGCGGTCCCGAAGGGATTATTTTTTTGCAAAGCAAAAAAATAACGAGCGCCAGCGGAGCCGCGAAAAGCCGGTAGAAGAAAGAAAAGTATGCTACAAAAAAAAAGAAAAATATGCTTACAAATCTATCTAAATAGCTGGAGTATATTCTGTCTACTAAATATTTGAAAAATATTTAGTAGACAGAATATACATTATAGGAAACAAAATATAAAAGTCTTTCAATACAGACATCCCCCCATTATATTCCTTTTTTCAAAAAAATTTCGTAAACTGTCCCCATGAAAAGACTTTTTTTAACAGCAGCATTTTTTCTTTTGGCCTTTGAAACTTTTGCTTCTTCCTACAGAATTTCAAAAGTGGAATATGACATTGACGGTATGACAAAAGTTTATGCCCTGGAACAAAATATTCCTGTAGATAAAAAAAGAATTTTTTCTACTAAGGAAGAATTAGACTCTTATGTGGAAGATTTGAAGCAGTCATATTTAAATCAACGTAATTTTGAAAGTGCGGAAATTGAATATGAAATTTATACGCTTTTGGATTTTTCAGAAGATAGTGTTACAGAGGCGAATGTAGAAAATGAAATTACAGAAATTACCTTGCGCGTGGCCCTTAAGGATTCAAGGCACCTGCTTGTTTTGCCCTATCCAAAATATTCTTCTTCTTCGGGTTTTACTTTAAAGCTAAAGGCAAAGGATACAAACTTTTTGGGAACACTTAGCGAATTTAATGCTGATACTTTTTTTGCTTTTGTAAATGAAGATGACAGTGACAAAATGAACTTTCAGTTTGGTTTTAATATTGACTATGATTTTCCTTTTAAAATTGGCACAGTCGATGCAAAGTGGATTAATGAATACGATTTTTCTTATATGATTAACGATTCATGTCCTGAATTTTCGGCCCAGACTGGTCTGGAATTTGATTTTCCTGTAAAGGATTTTTCAATAAACCTGCAGTTTTTACAAATGGCTGGAAATGATCTGGATTATCTTTCTTATGGGGATGCCCTTTATTTTGGTAACAAAGTAAATCTTTCTGTACCCTTAAATCTTTATCAAAGCAAGTCTTATACGGATTTTTACCTTATTCCTTACCTTGATTTTACGGCTTATTATGATACAGATGGCATTTCAAAAGAAAATCTGTCACTTTCAAGTCCCCTTCTTCAAATGGGTACAGAATTTAAAGCGGACAACATAAACTGGCATGGAAATTTCAGGGATGGATATTATTTTGATTTGAAGCCAAGTTATGGTTACAATTTACAGTTACAGACAAGTGTACCCCGATTTTCTTTTGATATAGAAGCATTTAAATCTTTCAAAAGGCTGGCCCTTTCCGGCCGCATTTACGGCTTTATCCAAAGTGAAAAAAATTCTTATGAAAAAGTTGGATCTTACATCCGCGGTATAAGGGATGAAAGCCACTTTGCAAAAGGTTCAGCCTTTGAAGATTCCATTGCTTTGAATGTTCAGTCTGCCATAATTTTTAACTTTGATCTTCCGATCAGGCTTTTTACATGGGACTGGACAAAATTCAGTAAATCTTCTTTTCTGGAAAACTTAAATTTTGAAGTTCAAATTAATCCTTTCATAGATATTGCTTTAACGACAAATCTTGAAACCGCCAGGTACTTTTATCCAGGCGATGGATATTATGCTGGTGGCTTTGAAGTGCTTGTCTTTCCACAAAAATGGAGGGGCATAGTTGTCAGGGGCAGCATGGGTTTTGACCTGGGAAATTTACTTTTGTCCAAAATGGAATTTTATGATACCTCATGGAGAAGAGACGTTTCTGCATACGAAATTTACATTGGAATCGGCTTGCATTATTAAGGGAAATTGTTAGAGACTCCCTTAAAGATCTTTTTCTATTCGATTTCAAAAACGTATTCCATAAGTCCCCTTTCTTCAATGTTAGCCTGGCTTTCATGCAGGGGATTTTCTATTTTAGGAACTTTGTCCTTACTTCCTCCATTCAACAAGGGATGAAAAGGAGGAAGTTTTTTATTTTTCAGAAAATATCTGTAGGAACATGTAGAAGGGAGCCATTTGAATTTTGAAAGATTTTTATTTGTAAGGCGGATACATGCTTTTTGAAAATCAAAACGATTTTTGTAAACGCTGCAGCAGCAGTTTTGTAAATCCAGATAATTACAGGCAAGTCTTGTAAAATAAGTTTTTTTTCTTTTAAAATGCCCTTCACTGTATTTTAAAAAACAGCACTTTCCGCAGCCGTCACAAATGGATTCCCATTCGCTTTGAGTCATTTCACTAAGACTTTTACTTTCCCAAAAGCGTGACTGGATTAATTTTTGATATTCTTCTGTTGAATTTTCTTCTTTGTTTTCCTGACTTTCTGCCATAAAATTTTCCACCTAAAATCCTTAAAACAAGTAAAAGCTCATCTTTAAAGAAGCATTTCGAGCTTTTCCGAAATAAAATCAGTTTTTGTTGCAATATCAATGTCTTGAATAAACATTTGAAGTTCAAAGGTGTTTAAAGGATTCAACTTGATTTTATTTGCATTTGTTTTTAAAAGGGCCATCATCTTGTCAATTGAAATATTTGCCTTTTTATTAAAGATGATTGTAACGACTCCCCGCCTTTCTTTTAAAGAATCAATTTTAAGTTTGCGGCAAAGGATTTTTATTTTTGCAATGCACAAAAGGCTGTTTACTTCATCTGGGAGCGGTCCAAAGCGGTCTTCAAGTTCATTTAAAATTGCAAGATATTCACTTTCCTCTTTGATGGAAGCAATTTTTTTGTATACTTCCATCTTAATTTCTGCTTCATCAATGTAAGTGTTTGGAATAAAGCCTGTGTATTCAAGTTCAAGAAGAAGTTCATCATTTTGTTCCCAGCCGCTTTTTGTAAGTCTTTCGATTGCTGCATTAAGCAAGGTAAGATACATTTCAAATCCTACCGAATAAACTTCACCAGACTGATCTTTTCCCAAAAGATTTCCGGCTCCTCTTATTTCCATATCTTTCATGGCAATTTTAAAACCTGAACCTAATTCAGTAAAATCAGAAATTACCTGGAGGCGCTTCATGGCGACTTCATTTAATGCCCGGTCCTGGGGATAAAAGAAATAGGCATAGGCTTTTTTGTCACTGCGGCCTACTCTGCCCCTCAACTGGTAAAGCTGGCTGACACCATACATGTCTGCCCGGTCAATAATTATTGTGTTGACATTTGGAATGTCTATTCCATTTTCAATGATTGTTGTGGAAAGGAGTACATGAAATCCTCCCATTTTAAAACGACGGAAGATTTCATCCAGCTGGTTGCTTGTCATTTGACCATGGGCGTATTCAATTAAAACTTCAGGCAAAAGATTTTCCAGTTTTGCCATAACTTCTGCTAAAGATTCAACGCGATTGTGAAGATAGAAAACCTGACCGCCCCGCTTTATTTCGGCACGAATGGCCTGGGCTACCCTTTCGTCATTGTATTCTTCAATGACTGTCTGGACAGGAAGACGACTTTGAGGGGCTGTTGCCAAAAGTGACATGTCACGAATTTTTAAAAGGCTCATGTGCAGGGTTCTAGGTATTGGAGTTGCACTTAAGGCCAGACAGTCAATATTAGATTTTAGTTCTTTTAGGCGCTCCTTGTCTTTTACGCCAAAGCGCTGCTCTTCATCAACAATAAAAAGTCCCAGATCACGGAAAACAACGTCTTTTTGAATAATTCTGTGGGTACCAATCAAAATGTCAATTTTACCGGCAGCCACTTTTTCAAGAATTTGTTTTTGCTCGCTGGCTGGAACAAAGCGTGACAAATGGGCAATCTTTACAGGAAAATTTTTAAATCTTTCCAGAGCATTTTCGTAATGCTGTTCAGCAAGAATTGTTGTAGGAGCCAGAAATGCAACCTGCTTTCCACCCATAACAGCTTTAAAAGCCGCACGCAGGGCAATTTCTGTTTTTCCATAACCAACGTCTCCACAAACCAGGCGGTCCATAGGAACATTCGATTCCATGTCATTTTTTATGTCAAGGGTGGCCTGGAACTGGTCAGGGGTGTCTTCGTATGGAAAAGCAGCTTCAAAGGCAGATTGCCATTCCGTATCTTTTGGAAAAGCGTATCCTCGGGAAGCCTGTCTTTTTGAATAAATGTCTATTAACTTTTCTGCAATTTCTTCGACTTTTTGATTGACCTTTGCCTTACGGTTGGCCCAGTTTTTAGACCCCAGTTTGTCTAGCGAAGGTTTAGAATTTTCTCCACCACCAATATAGCGCTGAACCATATTAAGCTGTTCAATAGGAACAAAAGCGTATTCCTGATCCAAATATTCCAGCTTAATGTAGTCTCTTTCCATGCCCAGGGATTTTATTCTTTCAATTCCTTTAAAAAGACCGATTCCATAGTTTACATGAACAACAAAATCTCCTGGCTTGAGTTCTATGAATGTATCAATTGCTTTGGATTTTACATTTTTATTTGATTTTGGAAGGCCTTTTCTTCTGCCAAAAATTTCATTTTCCTGAATGACTAAAATTTTTTCATCCGAAATTGTAAAACCTCGGGTAATTGGCTGATTGAAAATTTCTAGGGGGAAAATTTTATTGTCCTGGACTTCAATAAATTCTTTAAAAACTTCATGGAGTCTTAAAGATTGATTTTTGTTATCTGCAAAGATAAAGACGTGCCACTTGTCTTTTTGGAGGGCAGTAAGTTCTTCCTTAAAATAATTTATGTTTCCAAAATAACTTTGGCCAGAATTTGAATGAAAATCAAAATGAGTTTTTATATTGTAAGAAGAACGGTTGCTGTCTGTGGCGTCTGCTTCTTTTGGAAGAGGGGCAGTGCCTTCTGCGAGAGAGGCAGAGTCTTCTGTTAGAGGACTCTGGTTTACAAAAACAGGGGCTGCTTGTAAAGAGGCTGCGTCTTTTTGCAGGTTTTGCTCTTTTAAAGAAGCAGTCCCGTCTGTTAAACTTTCTGCGTTTTTTTGTAGAAAGTCCTCTTTAACAGAAGTTGCCACTTTTGTTAAAGATTCAGCGCCATTTTCTAAAATTTGCGCTTTTACAGAAGTTGCCCCTTGTGTTAAAGAAGCTGACTCTTTTGGTAGAGTGTCCTCTTTTAAAGAAGCAGTTCTCAAATCATCTGGAAGATTTTCATTTTCTAAAGTATCAAGAGTCCTGAAAAATACAGAATTATTTGTTTGCGAAATTAATTTTTCAAAATCAAAAAGTGCATCTTCGGGAGGTAAAACTGGCCATTCCTGACGGCTGGTTCTGTATGAAAAATTATATTCGTTTAAAATCAATTTTGGACTGTTTAAAAGACGGTCAAAATCATAAAAAAAGACAAGAGAATCTTCACTGACATAATCCAAAATAGAATATTTTTTATCAAATAAAAAAGGATAAAAAAGTTCCTCCCCTTCACTTTCACGGTTTACAGAAAGTTCCGTCAAAAGTTCTTCTTTTTTTTCAAGAGCTTTTTTTGTAAAGGAAAGGCGTATATTTTTCTTTTTGCTTTTATCAAAATCTTCATCAGAATTTACAGAAATATTTTCCTTGCCATCTTTAGCTAAATTGATATTTCCGGATTTTTTTAATAAATCATAATCAGCAAAATCATTTTGAATTGAATTCAAATTTTCTTCATTAAAAACGTCATCCAGTTTTTGAACAAGACTATCATCCCAAATAACTTCCTTCATTGGACTAATCATGAGGGAATCAAAATTTTCCTGGGAAACCTGAGTTTCTGCGTCGAAAGATTTAATTTTTTCTACTTGGTCAAAATCAAATTGAATGCGGCGGGCATAAGTCTGACCTGGCATAAAAATATCAATCACTTCACCGCGAACGGCAAATTCTCCAGGAACAGAAACGCGTGAAACCCGAAGATAGCCCATTTTGCTGATTTGATTTTCTACTTCTTTTATGTCCAGGCTTTGCCCTTTTCTAATTTGAATTATATTTTTCTTTAAATATTTTAAAGGCGGAAGCGGAGACAAGAAAGCCCTTTCTTCAATAATAAAGATGCGGGGTCTTTCAAAGTCATAGTTGTGACTTGATAACTGAGACAAAAGGAATGCACGCTGACCAAAAACAATTGAATTTTTTGCAGCCGCTTTGTAGGGAATTGCCCCCCACCATGGAAGTTTAAAAATTTGAGCTGTCGAAGAAAAAGCTGTATTTAAATCACATTCAACTTCATCTGCATCGTGCGATGTTGGAACAATAATAAAATAATCTTTGGCCGGATTTTTTTTATTTAAATACTGGCTGTCACTTTTTGCAGAAAAAGAAATCCGCTTGTGTAAAAGTTTTATAAAGAAAGCGTTTAAACTGCCCTTAGCCCCCCTGATTTCTACAGGGAAAAACTTCTTCTTTAAAGAATCATCATTTAAAGAATCCGCAATTTTGTAAGCAGGAGAATGAAGCAGAGAGGAATCAAGCAGTGAATCTAAGGAATATTTGTTTTCTTTTGCCATAATTTTTTTGTCTAAAATTTATTTTGATTTTTAGATATTGCCTTTTAGAATTTTTAATGTTCTTTCTAGGCCTTGTTGAATGTTGTAGCGAGGGGTCCAGCCTAGGGAAGTTAATTTTGCAGAATTTAGGATTGCAATATTTGCATTTGAAAAACCTTTTTTTTCTATTTCATCAGGCAAATCAAAAATAACTTTTCTTTTTGACATTGAAGCAAGTAACTGAGCTAAATCTTTTAAATGGATTTCAGATTTTTTGTCAGAAACATTATAGGCTTCTCCTGAAATTCCATTCAATAACAAAAATATCAAGGCTGTAGCAGCATCGCTTGAATACAAATATGAATAAAATTGATGACCAGGGCTTTTTAAAATTATATCACGATCATCCAGACAATTTTTTATGAATTGACTTAAAGCTTTTGAATCATCTGCCTTTAATGTAGGGCCGTAACAGCGACAAAGTCTTGCAGTAACAAAATCAAGTCCAAACTGACTTTTAAAAGACTGGCACAAGGTTTCACAAGTTCTTTTTGCTTCACTATATCCGGCTCTTGCCTTGCTGCAATCTATATAGCCCATGTCACTTTCTTCAAAATCAATTTTATTTGTATCACTGTTGTCACCATATATTTCAACACTGGAAATATTTAGAAATCTGCAGTCTTTATTTTTTTTTGCCAGCTGCAAAAGATTATATGTACCAAAAATATTTGTAGTTATAGTTTCAACTGGCTGAGTGGAATATAATTTCGGGTGAGTATTGCTTGCCAAATGGATTATAAAATCAATTTTATCAGAATAATCAAAAGGAAAATTTATATCATGATTGATATACTTAATATTTGAATCTTCAGACTTTACATCATGCCTTGAAATTAAAAACTGTTTTAAATTGAGCGAGAATTTTTTATTCAAAAGAATCAGCATATCAACTAAAGCACTTCCTATTAAACCGGTAGCTCCAGTAATCAAAAGAGTCTTATTCCTAAGTTTATTCCAGTCACAAGGCAAATCAAGAACAGTATTTATATCTTCAAGGTATAAAGGATTGTTTTTTATTTTATCCATTCGTCTTTTTCCATTTTTAAGTAGGCTTTAAAAATTTCCAAATTGTCTTTTGTGGTCAATTTTATATTTCTGTCAGAACCGGAAGCAAAGTGAAGAGTTTCGCCTAAATCAACCATCATTGTATTTGTATAACTTGAAGAAGAAATTCCTATATTTTCCGCAAAAGCCTTTTTGTAAGCCCAAAGAAGTTTTCCATATTTATACGCCTGAGGAGTTGAAACGCGGCGCAAAGTGTCACGAGGAATATATTGTTCTGTAGTTTCTTCGTCTTTTTTTACAAAAATCTGTTCGTTGTAAGGCATAGATGTTACGGCATTTCCAAATTTGCTGCATTTTGCAATTACATCAGAGAGAACAGAATCATCAACAAGAGGACGGACACCATCATGAATTATAATGTTATCATTTTCATTTGCGTCTTTTATCCCCATGATTCCATTTCTAATTGATTCTTGGGCAGAATTTCCTCCATTAAAAATATCTTTGAGTTTTGTAATAGAAAATTGTTTAGAATATGCACGAAGGATATCATGCCAGCCTTCAAGACAAACTACATAAATTTCATCAATATTTGGATGTTTTTGAAAAGCTTCAAGCGTGTAGATAATAACAGGTTTGTCATACACATTTATAAACTGCTTAGGAATATCCTGGCCCATTCTGTTACCAACACCACCCGCTATAATCAATGCAATATTCATTTTAAATTAAATTCCTTAAGATAAATTTATAGGCAACTCTAAAAAATGCGATTTTTAAAGATTCTATCAAAAAAAATTATATGTTTAAGACATCAAAAATTCAAGTCAGTATAGAAAAAGAAAAATAATGAGCTATCCTGCCTGCCATAAATTGGAATTTTTACAAGGCGTTTCAATAAAGAAGTTAATAATTAATATATTTTTACCGATTATATAAGGGAAGTTTTAAAAATTGATTTTTGGTCTTTTTTTATTAAGACGGGGGTATTACTTTGAAGCGCTTTTTATTTACCACATTAACTTTTTTTGTAATTTTTTCGCATTGTCTTTTTGCAGAAGAAACAGATTATTCAAAGGCCAATGTCAGCATAAAATTTTATGACAGGACAATGTACTATCCGGGACAAGCAGAAGATAATCCTGTAAACATTCACATTACTATCAGAAATAATTCAACAAAAACTTTAAGATTTATGCTAGCAGATGACAGATCTTTTTCTTTAGACTTTAAGGCCTTTAATATAAAGAATTCACAGCTTAGTCAAACTGACAAACTTCTAAGAAAGCGAACAAGTAACCAGACAGTTTATTTTAGGGAAATTTCTTTACAGCCTGATGAAGAATATTCATTTGTTGAAAATCTTAAAGATTATCTTTTAATTGAAGAACCTTCCATTTATTATGTTCAGCTTTCATTCTATCCGGAACTTTATAAAAATAAAGACATTGAACTTATTTCCAACAGGCTATCTCTTGAGGTAAATCCTTCACCGGCAGCAGCTTCTTCAAATTACATTTCCATAGAAAATAAAAGTGCAGCAGTTTTGCAGAGAGAGGAAATCAGTCCGGACAAAGTTGTTGAACAGACAATTATTGCCAGACAAAAAAGTCTTTGGGATCAATTTTTCCTTTACATTGATTTAGAACAAATGTTAAAAAATGATCCTTCAAGAGGCAGAAAATATAATCTTGCAAGTGCAGATGAAAGGGAGCAAATGCTGCGTCAGTTCAGGGCGGATTTAAGTCAGTCCAGAATTGAAACAAATATTGTTGCCATTCCATCTAACTTCCAGATTGAAACAACCTCTTACTCTCAAACACAGGGTAGCGTAACCGTTATAGAATATTTTAGTTATCCAACATATCTTGAAAAAAAGCGTTACACATATTTTGTCAGACAGAGAGACGGCATCTGGCAGATTTATGATTACAGTGTAGACAATATTGGAACTGAGTAAAGAAAAGTTAGAAAAAATCTTGTGGAGAAAAAATGATTGCATTAATAATTTCAAACGATGAATACTCAATTAATCAGCTTTCGTCTTTCTTAAAAAAGAAGACTTATGACATTATCATTTACAAAGATTTTATTAAGGCAATGGATAATCTTTTTGAAATCAAGCCAGCTCTTATTATTACTTCATGCCAGGAATATCCGCGTCACTGGAAAGTGATGGCAACTTTTTTAAATGTTTTTTATGAACTCAAAATTGATTATTCAAATGCAAGCACTTTTAAACCTGCTTTGGTTTTATTAAATGAAGATTTGGAAAATAAAGAAATTTCACAGGAAGCAGGAAAACTTGGAGTGAAAGGAATTTTTAATTCATGTTCTGATCAGGGATTGTCTTCCTTAAATCAAATAATTTCTCAAAATCAACAAAGTTCCATTCAAGTACAAAATGCTGAATTTCTTTTTTCAAATCCTTTTACAGATTTGCTTGTTACAGGAAGTGTAGAAAATCTTTGTGAAAACAAGATAACTTTTCTGCCGGACATTTTAACTCACACAATGCAAATTTCTACTGGAACAATTTTAAAAAACTGTACTTTAAAATCTGAAGACCATTGCAAAAGTGTAAGGGCCCATGTTCTTTCTGTACAAACAAATGAACCTTACGCAATGGAAATACAAGTTGACAAATAAACTATGGCAAAAAATAAAAAAGACGAAAAAACAAAAGCAAAATATTTTTGTGAAAACTGCTCATACGAAGTAAAGGCAAATGCAAGGTTTTGCCCAAACTGTGGCAAGTTTTTTTCTTCTGTCCGCTGTCCAAAATGCAAAACAATTGGTACGGTAAAAGATTTTAAAAACGGTTGCCCTAACTGTCACTACTCAATGACAAGCGAAGAATTATACGGCAGTCCATCAGAAACTTCTGACGGTTTAAAACACAGACTTTCATTTAAATCTAAAAGAAAAATTAAAAAAGCTTTTAAAGATAGAGAAAAATCTTCCACTCCTTTTGAAAGTGAAATGCCCCTCTGGCTTTTTATAGTTTCTTTTGCAGTTATTTTAATTCTTGTAGCTGTCCTTGTTGGAAAGTGCCAGTAAAAAGCGATAATCTAAAAAAAATGATTTAAAAAGTCTCAAAAAGATGCAATCTAAAAAAAACTGATTGACATCAATTAAAATAAAAAGTATCTTTGATTGCACAAATGCCCAGATGGTGGAATTGGTAGACACGCTAGTTTCAGGTACTAGAGCCCTTGCGGGCGTACGAGTTCAAGTCTCGTCCTGGGCAAAACTCGGCTGCATCCTTTCAGTCGAGTTTTTTTTATGTCATAAAAGTATTTTTGGAAGACATTTTTATAAAAGGGCACCTCTAAAAATTGCAATTTTTAGAAATGCAAAAAAATAAAGTCACTAAAAAAAGCGGCATTTTGAATGCTTTCAATTTTTACGGGTTTCTTTAATATTCAAATGAATAATTTTTTCCCTTCCATTCAAAATATAAGCCATCGGCTTTAAAGAAAAATTTTTCACTTTCGCTTAAGGATTTTTCGCCTGTAAAATTTTCGATAGATTTAAAAATATTTTCGCTTTCACAAAAATCAATTCTAGAAAATGGATTATAGATTTTATCCCCACAAATAGGAAAGCCTATCCATGCAAGATGACAGCGGACTTGATGGCGATAGCCTTTTTTTAAAAAGGCCCTTGCTTTAATTTTTCCATCATCCAAAAAAGATAAAGTGATATTTGTTGTATATTCAACTTTGTTTGTTTTTTTTAAAGAATATTTTCCAGAATCCAAAGTGACAGGTCTAACCTCTTTTGAATTTTTCCCGTAAGGTCTAAAAAATGAAGAAAGGTCAAAAGCCTTGTTTTCTAAAAAATTTAAATTCTTTACTGGGGGAAAAGCAAGAGAGTATTTTTGAATGTCACATTTCTGGCAAAGAGCAGAATATCTTTTTTTAAAAAGATTATTTTCCTGCTCCAAAGAAAGTCTGTCATAAAATTCCTGGCTTTGGGCAATGAGCAAAAGTCCCTCTGTGTCAGTGTCAATTCTGTGAAGCAGGCCGCCTTCAACATTTTTTTTTGAATGGATTTTTTTTATTTCAGGAAAAAAATTAGCGGCTAATGTAAAGGCAGAAAAGTCACCTTCCTTTAAAGGTGCGCTTGGAATGCCTGCAGCTTTTTTTATTACAAAAAAGGGTTCACTTTCTTTTGCATAATGAATGATTTCTATTTTTTCCATAAAAGATTACCTCTTTTTTATTCAAAAATCATTTTTCAGTTTCCAGAATTTCTTTTTTAAAATTCGCTTTTAGTTTTTTTAAGACTTCAATGAAGCGGTCAGGAGTTTTTGTTTTAAAAATCATCTTTTCTTTGTGATATGGAATTTTTATTTTAAGCATGCGCGAATGAAGCATGAGTCTTGCTTTTGGAAAAAGAGAATCCTTTTTGTAATAAAGAGAATCCCCTAAAATAGGACAATTTATATATTTCATATGCACACGAATTTGATGAGTTCTTCCTGTCAAAATTCTTACACGCATTAAAGAGTAATTTCCGTAGCAAGCAATGCACTTGTAATGAGTAACAGCTGTTTTTCCTTCAAGAGTGTCTGTCATTGCACAAAAAAGTTTTCTGTTTTTTGGATCACGCACAATTTGTGTACTTATGCTTCCAATTTTTTTTTGAGGCCGCCCGTGACAAATACAGATGTATTCTTTTGTTATTTCCCTGTGATTTTTAAATTGCTGTTGAAGAAATTCAACACTTTCATCATCCTTAGCAGTAATTATAATTCCAGAAGTTTCTTTATCCAATCGATGTACAATTCCAGGTCGCCTCCGCATCAATTTTTCACTTTCACTTCCGGATTTCAGATCTTCAATATTTTTCCATCCAAAATGAAAAAGAAGAGCGTTAACAAGCGTACCTTCCCAGTTACCACATGCTGGATGCACAACCATTCCCTGCTTTTTGTTTATCACGCAGACATGTTCATCCTCATAGATAATATCAAGTGGAATATTTTCTGCCGCAATCATTTCAGGAACATCATCATCCCACTGTATGCTGATTTTGTCTCCTGCCTTCACTCTGTAAGAAAGTTTTTCGTCTTTGCTGTTAACTAAAATTTCACTGACTCCGCTTTTCAATTTGCTGCGGCTCATTCCATTGGGGAGTTTTGAAAAATATCTGTCTAAGCGCTGACTTTCACTGTAATCATCAGGAACTGTAAAATTAAAATGAGGCATATTATTTTTTTATCTCTACACTACTTTCTTGATTTTGTTCAATTTGATTTGTAAGGCTGTCAGTATTTTCAGTTTGTGAAGTAACTTCTTCACTTTGATTTGCATTTTGCTCTTCTTCTTTTTGCCTTGCCATCGATTCATTTAACAAAGCAGCAGCCTCTTCTACCGTAACTCTTTCTATTCTGGCCTGGGATTTTGCATTTTCAATAATGGCTTTTTTTTCATCAGCATTTTTTCTTTTAAAGTGATTTATAAGAAAATCTGTAAGACCATAGACCGTGCTTATTCCAATGGACATAATAAAAATATTTCTTGTCTGGTCAGAAGACAAAACTCCACTTGAAGAAGAAAATGGATTAGGAAAAGAATTTATTTCACCCCTTGCCTTCAGAAAAGCACCGTAGCCCAAAGTCACACCAATCGTAACGAAAGGCATTGAGCCTAAAGTGATAATTTCTGCCCTTCGTAAGTCGTATGCCCACTGAGGAAATTCATTTTTTTCGTAAGGAGCTGGACTTGTATCATCAGCAAATGCATTTGATGAAATGAGAATAAAAAGACTTAAGGCAAAAAAAATTCTTATAAACTTTTTCATAAAATCAAAATAAAATAGACTCCCTATTGTGATAAAGAATAGTCCCTCTGTCCAAAAATGGCAGTTCCAATTCTTACCATTGTGCTTCCTTCTTCAATTGCAAATTTATAATCACCAGACATTCCCATACTCAATTCATTAAGAGGCAAATCCGGAAAATTCTTTTTTAACTTTTCCTTCATATTTCTTAAATCTGAAAAAGATTTTCTAATGATTTTTTCATCATCAGTGAGAGGTGCCATAGTCATTAAACCATTAAATGTTAAATGTGGATACAGATTTTTTTCTGCATTTTCCAAAAGGCACATGATATCTTTTTCATCCCTGAAACCTGCTTTTGATTCTTCACCAGTGTGAATTTCAAGTAAGACATCAATTTTTTTATTTAACTTAAGGCATGCTTTTTCAAGTTCCATTGCAAGTTTTTCAGAATCCAGGGATTGAATACAGGAAGAAATTTCAGCTGCCCTTTTTGCCTTATTTGTCTGCAGAGAACCAATAATGTGAAGGCAGGGAGCAGGCAAAGCGGAAGTAAGAGAATTATTTACAAAAGAAAATTTTTCATAGGCTTCTTGCACACGATTTTCACCAAAAAGAAACTGGCCGTTTTTCAAACATTCAAGTACATCCTGCGCAGGATGAAATTTACTGACAGCGCAAAGTTTTACGCTTCCTTCTTTTCTTGAAGATTTTTTTTCAGCTTCAAAAATTTCTTCCTTTACTTTTAAAAGATTTTCCTTAATTTCTTCACAAGTCATACTTTGCCACCAAAATCAAATTATAGCATTGACAATATTTTCACTCAACAATAGAAAATCTTCCACCTTAAGATTTTCTGCCCTTTCGTTAGGATTAATTTTGCATTTTTCAAAAAGTTCTTTTGCAGAAAGATTTTTTGGCAAAATTGATTTTATGTTATTGTTGATAGTTTTACGCCTGCTGGAAAACAAGGCATGCACCAGTTTTACAAAAAAGGCAGTATCTGAACATTCATATTTTTTTTCTTTAGGAGTTAAAATAACGCTTTGACTTGCGACATTCGGTTTTGGCCAAAAGCAACCTGGGCCGCTTTCAAGCCCTCCCTTAACGTCATAGGCAAACTGACACAAAACAGAAAATGCTGAATAATTTTCACTGGAAGCTTTTGCCAGAATGCGTTCAGTAACTTCCTTTTGTAAAGTAAAAACGCATTTCTTAAAGGTAATTCCCTTTGTGATTGTAGAAGCAATGAATGTTGCTGCAATATTGTATGGCAAATTTCCAAAAAGTTTTATCTGGCAAAGACCATTCTGGTCACAAGGAGCCTTTATTGATTTGTAGTATGGCAGCCAGTTTTTTAAAACATCGCCTTCAACAATATTTAAAGAGTCTTTTTTTTCTTCTTCTGCAAAAACTTCATGAAGAATTTTTACAAAACCGTAATCAATTTCAAAAACAGTAACCTTTGCACCGGAAGCAAGAATTTCTTTTGTCATGCAGCCCAAGCCCGGCCCCACTTCAAAGACATAATCATTTGAAGTAAGTTCAAGACAGTCAATTATTTTTTTCCGGTTACTTTCATTTATCATAAAATTCTGTCCAAATTTTTTTTGCATGGACATGCCCTTTTCTTCCATGAAAGATTTTAAAAATGATGGAGAATTATAATCCAGTTGCTGCATGTTTTTTCCTTACAAAGGGTATCCTTAAAAAAATCATCTAAATGCTTTTCAAAGACTCCCCAAAGTGACTGGAGGAAAAAGAGCAAAAAGCTTAACTAAAAAAGTTATTCCTCCATAAATTAAATTCATTATACAACCAAAAGGCTTTGCTAGAAAAGGCATTATAAGGCATAAAATTATTCCTCCAAAAGCTGATGTCATGAAAAAAGAAATGAGAGGTGAAATGGCAAGTGAAGAAATCAAACTGACAGGCATAATCTGTCCAAAAACACAGGCGGAAATCGGCACTGTTGTTGTTAAAGCACCCATGCTTGCAGAAAGATCTGAAGAAATTTTTTCAGGCATTATTCTGATAAGATAAAGTTTATGTAAATCCGCAAAAAGCAAAATTCCCGCAAGGGCCGCATAAGAAAGCATAAAGGAAACCGTAAAAACATCTGTGGGAATAAAAATGGAATGTAAAAGAAAAACAAAAGAAAGAACTGGCAAAAGTTTTATATTCCTCAATTTTAAAAGATAAGAAAACTGTACAATGAGAGTAAAAAGAAAGGAGCGGAAAAGAGAAGGTGTAAATCCTACAAGAAAAACAAAAAGAGAAATTCCCGTAATGTTAAAAATAAAAGAATATTTTTTTCCAAAAGTTTTTTTTGCCAGAAAAGTAAAAATCCCAGTAAAAAAACTTAAATGCATTCCGCTTAAGGCAAGAATATGAGACAGCCCTGCCAGACGGAATTTTTCATTAATACCTTCTTCAATATATTCGCTTGTTCCACATAAAAGTGAAAGGACAAGCCCCCCAGCCTTTCCCCAGGAATACATTAACCTTTTAAAAGCAAGACGGGCCTTTGTCCTTAAAGAATAAATGCTGTTTATAAATGATTTTTCTTTTTCAAGACATTCTACGTCTTTTGCAAGAAAAATATTTTTGTAAATTTTACCAGTAATTTTCACCCTTTCATTTTTTTCAATAATCGCATTGCTGTAATTTGAAAGAGTGTAAAGTTTTCCAGGATAATTTGCTTCAACAATTTCCTGGGGAATCCATGCGGTAATTTTTCCATAAGCGCTGGAATCAATTTCTTTTTTATCTAGAATGCCTCTTGCGCTTTCAAGTTTTATTTTGCATTTGTAATAGCCGTTTGTTTTTTTTACAGGATTTGAATCAATAAAGCCCGAAATAGAAGTAACATTTTCAAAATTAAAATAATAAATATCTTCCTGGGGCAATTTTATTATCCCAGTGTAGAAAAAAATGCAAAGCAAAATGGAAGTAATTATGATTGGATTTTTTGCATAAGAAATTAAATCTTCTTTCATTATTTTTAATCCTCAATGTAAAAGGCCAATTTTTTGTTTTACCTATGATTTACACATCTTTTAAGATGCGCAAAGGCGGGTTAAAAAAGGTCCTCACATTATTAATAGTATTTAAAAATAATTTTTTGCAAAAAAAACTATCTTTTTTTTAATTTTTTGATTTTTTTTCCTTAAACTTCTTCCAGTTCTTCAAGAGGGATTTCTTCATCATCAATTACAGGAAGATCATCCCCGTCTTGAAGGGTCACAGGATTTTCTTTTACTTCACCACTTGCATTTTCTTCCTGGGCATTTTCATTTTCCAGAGAAGCTTCACTTGCATTTTCTTCGGTTTGCTTTATCGCTTCAAAAGTTTCTTTTTCTTCGTCAGGAATAACTTTATAAACAAACTGAAGAACGGCATTTTTCATAATTGGATCAATATGCTTACATTCAAAATGCAGCTTAGACTGATTGATTTTTGGATCAAATTCTACAGCACGGACAATTCCAAACATCATTATAAAAGTTTCTTCAATTTTGAATTGAAGTTTTATCATAACATTTGGCACACCCTTTCCGCCTATCCTGATTAAGGCTCCATCTTCAGAAATATCTTCCAAAAGACAGCGGTAACCGTTTGCCGTATCAATTTTATTGTAATCCACTACGTCACTTTTTATTACATACATGTTTGCATAAATTTCGCATGGACTTCTGATTGACTGCCTCTTTTGATTTCTGACAAGTTCATTTGACTGTTTAAGAAAAAGGGCCGGCTTCCCCTGGAAAATGCCTGCATGAATTACTTGAGTTATTGTTGAATACATGGCATCCCCTTTGCGCC
>CAVCWN010000081.1:0-3987 GCA_963605975.1 Desulfovibrionaceae bacterium
GGCAGGGGAAACTTTTACATTCATTTGTTTCGTAAGGCCATGACGATTTTTTTTACATTTACTGCATTCGAAAACAGACCAGCTCAAAATTTTACACTCACCTGTTTCGTAAACAGCCAGCTCAAAATTTTACATTCACAAATTTCGTAAACAGCCCACACTGCTTTCGTAAACAATCACTCATAAATTTTACCCTCACCTGTTTCGTAAACAGCCAGCTCAAAATTTTACACTCACTCATTTCGCAAACAAGCCAGCTCAAAATTTTACATTCACAAATTTCGTAAACAGCCCAGCAAAAAAAATTACATTCACAAATTTCGTAAACAATCACTCATAAATTTTACACTCACGCATTTCGTAAACAGCCCCACAAAAAAAAGTTAAAACCTCCCTCCATAAATTGCCTTTACTTCCTGGCTGTAAATGCCTTTTTTTTCGTAAACAATCAGAGGGGCCTCTACATTCATTCCCCGCCCTGCAGATTTTTTTGCATGCAGTAAAACCATGGTGGCAGCTTTATCTTTTTCTGGAAAAACAAAGCGCAGACTTTTTACCACAAGATGGCTTTTACTCAGTTCAAAAAATATATCATCCAGACGGTTGGCCCTGTGAATCATAAAAAAATCACCAGTAGATTTTAAATGGCGGTCTGCGCATTTTATAACGTCTTTTAAAGTACATGCTGTTTCGTGGCGGGCAAGGACTAAATTTTCATTTTGATTTTTCTGGATTTGTCCTTTCATGTAGGGAGGGTTTACCGTTACGCAGTCAAAATAATTTTTTGAAAAAAACTTTTCGCTTTCTTTTAAGTCCCCTGTATAAAAAGAAATTTTTTCTTTAAGGTCATTCAATTCAATGGAACGCTGGGCCAAGGAAGAAATTTCTTTTTGAATTTCAATTCCACAAAAATTGCAGCCAGAATTTTTTGCACTCATCATCAAAGGGACAATCGCATTTCCGGAACACAAATCCAAAACAGCAGCATTTTTTTTTGGGCGTGCAAAATGTGAAAGTAAAACAGCATCTATTCCGTAAGAAAACTTTTTTCTGTTTTGAATGATTTTTAAATTGCCCCAGGGAAGATTATCAATACATTCATCTTTTAAAAGTTCCATTTTTTTTATTTCCGGATTTTTGCCTTGTGGTCATCCCTAAAAAAATCAGTGGATTACAGATTTCACTAAATTTTGAAAAGAAGGGTCTGGCAAAAAAGAATTTGCTCCATTGAAATTTTCCAAAGTAAAAATTCCATCTACATTTTCCTTTATAAAATTTTCCTTTGAAAAATTTTCACTATTTCCAATTTGATAAAATTCCATATCAGAAAAATAATTTGAAAAACTTGCATCGCTTTTAAAATATTTTACTTCTTCTGCTTCTTCCTGCAGCTGCAAATCTGTAAGTTCCTTGTAAAATTTTTCTGAAGAAGTAATGTCTTTTTTTAAAGCAATGTTGCATGATGTAAGCACATTAAGAGCACGCTGCATAAGCCCATGCTTTGCTTCCAGCGAATTTAAAACAGAAGTTTTTTCTACCATTGTCATATTTTTAAATCCTTATTTATTTTCTTCTTTATCCAAAAATGAAAAATCCGGTGAATAAATTTCAAAATCCAGGTTGTCACTTTCATTTTCTTTTTCTTCTTTTAACCTGAGGGCATGCTGCAAAAGCGAAGTCGTCTTTACTCGGTTCACGTCCAAGTTTTCCGTTGCCCTTTCAGCTGCCTGTGACGCAAGTTCCATAAGGGAACCACGTTTCTTTATGCCAGTCTTTTCACTTTCTTCAGGCGGCAAGTCTGGAACATCATCATCTTCCTTGTTGAATTCTTCCACAAGGGAAAAAATTTCTTCGTCCGGGATTGTAGTGACATCTTTTGGAGAAGCGGTATCCTCACTTGGAGATGTGGTGGCATCTTTTGGAGAAGCGGTATCTTCGACCGAAGAAGCGGAGTTCCCGATTGGAGAAGCGACGTCTTCGATTGATGCCGAATTATCCTCGATTGGAGATGGCTCCAACTCTTCGACAGCTTCAGCTTCTTCTACATTCGAAGCGCCACCATCTTCCGAAGGTCCAGCTTCTTCGACAGCCGCAACCTCATCTACATCCAGTGGCTCCAGTTCTTCAACAGCTCCAGCTTCATCGACAGCCGAAGAATTAATTTTCTCAACATGGCCACCATCATCGACAACCTCAACCTCATCTACATCCAGAGGCTCCAACTCTTCGACAGCTTCAACTTCTTCTACATTCGAAGCGCCACCATCTTCCGAAGGCCCAGCTTCATCGACAGACGCAATCTCTTCTACATCCGCAGCCCCAACTTCTTCCAGTGGCTCCAAATCTTCGGCAGAAGCAACCTCATCTACATCCAGCGGCTCCAACTCTTCGACAGCTTCAACTTCATCGACAGCCGAAGAATTAATTTTCTCAACATGGCCACCATCTTCGACAGGGACAACATTTCCTGCACTCGAAGCCCCAGACGCATTTCTAGAAGCAGCCACATTCTCCGCTACACCAGCCTTGCCATCATCACCAGATAGGCCAGAAGCACTTCCCTTAATCAAAGGAGTGCCACCGCTGACAGCTGCAAAAAGTTCCTTCCAGCTTTCGTCCAAGAGGTTGTTTAATTCTTTAGAATGTTTTTTGCCCCGCTTACCCAGACTCTTTTTGATTTCATCATTTACATCCTGGCGTCTTAAATTTAATTCATGACTCAGGGCAGCCCAGTCACCAGAACTTTTTCCTTCAACATATTCAGACAAAAGAGCCTTTTGAAATTTGCGCACACGACCTTGAATGACAACCATATCGTCGTGTCGAATATTGAACAAAAGAAAGACAACAAGAAAAATTGTAATAAAGACAGCAGTCAAAATCAAAATGCGTTCAACATAAGAAAATTCAAATTCGCTTTCATCGCAAATCCATGCCAAAGTCACATACTTTGAATTTTGTGAAGAAATTAAAATTAAAGTTCTGCCATCATTTTCATTTTTTACCAGCTGCTCAAGACCAGTCAACCCCCTGTTCCATTTTTTTAAGATTTCATTTTTTATTTCCACCCTGGAAGTAAAAGGAACATTAAAGGCCAAACCAATATTCGAAGGACTCTGCTTATTTACCTGGGCATTTGTTTCCGCAACAATCACGCTTCTTGTATTCAAAGAAATAATATTTTCCTGAATAAGCGAGCGGACAAAATCATCAATGTTAACATAAAAAATAATTGTGCCGCGGTAAGCAGTGTAGCCATCAAAATATGGAAGTGAAAAAATAATTCTTTCTTTTGCAGAATCAAAATAAAGTGAAGCCCTCAAAGCAAGAGCCTCTTTCGTTGCCGGGTAAACTTCTGTGTCAGGAGAAGAAATCAAATTAAAAGACAAGTCGTTTAAGCTGCGATAATTTTTGTAAGAAATAAAATTTTCACTTTGCGAAAGAATATCAGAATCAAAAGTAGAAAAATGGATTGCGTTTCCATCCTGGGCCACCACACGAATTCCTTCAAGAGCCGGACAGGAATCAAAAAGCCCGCTTGTTAATTTTGAACGCTCCTCATAATCTTCTTCACTGGCATCACGTTCAATAAAAGTTTTTACCGCATCCGAAAAAGCATATTGCGCAAAGTCAGATTTTTTTTCGTCAACATAAGCGTCAAATTCCGCTGCAATTTTTTCAAGACGCCCATTCACGTTTTGAACAATTCGAGGTTGATAAAATCTAATCTGAATAAATTCAAAGCCGCCCAAAATTGCATATGCAAGACAAGCTGCAAAAACAAAAATTGAGACTAAAAGGCTTAACGCGGTTTTTTGTCCAGACGACACAATATTTCTCCTTCGTATCAATTTATTTTCGGCAGATTTCCCCCAAAAAGCCACAATTTTTTTTCTCCATTTTTTTTCTATTTTGAAGCATATCCTCTGACGTTAACCGCCCTTGCGTGGCTCGGCTATTCGCCTCGGTGCTTCGCACTTTGCCTTC
>CAVCWN010000082.1:0-3241 GCA_963605975.1 Desulfovibrionaceae bacterium
GATCCACCCAGACACTATATAATAGTGTCTGGGTGGATCTTGCAATCAAATGGATAAAAGAAAGATTGACTAAGTAGTTTTTTTAAGGGTATCTCTAAAAAAACATTTGAAGCCTTTTTTTTTAAGATGCCCTTTTATTTACAAAAGAATTACTCCCGGGAAAATAAAGTGAAGGACTGCTGCAAAAATACAAAGCAAACCAATCCACCTTCTTGAATCCAGGAAAATCTTTTTTACCGTAGGATTAAGTTCAATATTTCCCTTAGAGGAAGTCATGTAATATTCCAAAATGATTGAAGCGGCACTTGAAAGGCAGGCAAGAACAGGAATCAAGTCGCCAATAACTGCAATGTCACCTTTAAACGGAGAAAGCAAAAGCATAAGGCCTACAAAGGCGCTTAAAATTCCAATTACAAGGCGGAAATTTTTACTGTCCAAAAAAGCAAAATCGCTTAAGAATTTCTTTGCCTTTTCGTCAACTTTTTTTGCCTTTAAAACTGCTTCTTCCTTTACATTATTTTTTGCCTCGTTAGAATCAGTCTTTTTGGCTTTAGAAGATGTACTTTTAGAAGCCCCATTCTTTTTTGAAGAAGTTGAAAGAACTTTAGAAACTTTTTCTTCAGAAGAATCATGAAGAAAATCCTTTCCATACATCAAAACTAAGGCTGCACAAAAATTCAAAAGAATTGAAAGAAAATAAAACTGAGCCATATTACCCCCGCGCTATGCAAAAGCTTTTACTTCTTTCTTTATCGGATAAAAAAAATCCTACTTTAGAAAATAGAAAAAAAAATCTAATGAAAGGCCCCGTAAGGCTTTAGGAAAAGATTCTGGAAAATCCGGAGAATTTAAAAAAAACTAACGCTGTGAAACTTTACAAGTTGCGCTGTCTGTAAAAGAAGCATCATTCATGGAAAGATCTGCCTGGACTTTCACCACATTAAAATCTGTTACAGAAGACCGCATAAAAAGACTTTTGTCATCCGCACTGGTAAATTGGGCAAGAAGATTTTTTTCTTCCTCATACAAAAGGCTGCCATCTGAATCGTAAAATTTAAATGTGCAAGTGATATTTAAAGGAATGTTAAAAGGACTGTTTTTGTTTGGATCAACTTCCAAAGAAGCGTAAACGCTGTCTTCATAAGAAAAAGCCGTCAGTGTGCAGTTTATGTGATTTAATGAAGCAACGTTGCTTTTGTTTTTTATAAAATTCAAAATGAAAACTAAGGCAATGCAGACAACCATTACAAAAAACAAAATCCGATTGCCTTTTGTATTCAGCAAAACACGAATCAAACCTTTCTTAGGCTGATTTTGCCCCGTTGCCATGTCAGAATATTTTTTATCTTCCAGCCGCCTGAAATCACCTTTTTTATAGTGAAAAAGAAGAGGCTCTTCCCCTTCCGTGTAGCCGTCAATTTGATTATCACCCAGGGCCATTTACGCTACCTTTTAATTTTGCAGGACAGACTGAATAATTGAATCTGTCCTCCACCAGCAAAGTTCAGCATAATCTTCCTTTGCATTCAGCATGGAAAGAATGCCCGTATTTCCCAGACAAAAGCTGTAGTAAAGACTGTCCCTTCTGTCCACATTGATTGTTCTTTTTAAAATTCTCTGACCGTCAGCTTGCATCATGGCAAGAGCAAAGCCCTTGTCTGTAGAAACCATGAAAAAGAGCCAACCAAAGTCCGTTATGCCCAAAAGTTCGTAGGGGATTGTATAATTCTGGCCGTCAACGTTTGTTGCCTGATCCTGGTAAGAAGGCAGCTGCAACCCCTTTTCCGTAAGGCCACTTTCAAGATCGATTGTATAAAGATAAGATTCCAGAAAATTAATCTGCGACTTACCTTCGCTTCCCTGGCCAGACGAAGAGGAAACAACATCCACTTGCATGTAAATTTTTCTTTCATCCGGATCCGGAACAGCATTTTTTATAAGCTGCCACAATTCGTTTACAGAAGTTCTTGGCTGGTAAAGTTCATAATTAAAACATTCTTCCAGATTTAATTTTTTTACCAAAGAGCCATCTTCAGTAAACCAGTAAATCTGCAAACCGCTTGCCGTTTCGCACAAGACAACAAATTCATTATTCGTCGTAGCGTAAAGTTTTTTTATGTAAGGGAAAGGCGTACCACCAAAGCCCTGCTGGCCCAAGTAACCGGTGTAGCGGCCACTAGAATCAAAGCGCAAAATCATTTGATTGTAGATGGTGCCGTCTTCCTCGCTCACTTCCTGGCGATCCACAGAAATAACATCTGCCACATACATGTATTTTCTGGAATCAACTGCAATTTCAGAAATTTTATTAAAAGGATAAGCAACAGCCTTTCTTGTACTCACAGAAGCAAAATCTTCATCATAAAAAGAAGGTCGGGGATTTGTCTGATCATTAAAATAAAGGGTCAGCAAGTCAGCATAGGAATTGAAACCCATTATTTTTTTTGATTCAGCATTTGCAATATAAAAAAAACCGTCCCTCATGCAAGTGCCGCAATTAAATTCCCCAATATCCGCCATATCAAAAAAATTTAATTCATCTTCAAAATTGCCATAATTAATTTTAATGGTTTCGTAATCATCCATGGTCAAAACAGTCTTTTCTTCACGGCAGGCAGCAAAGAAAAAAGTCAGAGCAAAAAGAAAAAGTGTCAAATTAATTTTTTTCGCATTTATATTCATTTAAAAAACCGTCTTTTCTTAAAAAAATTAAAAATTGTTTTTTGGGCGTATCCTGTCTTGCGACAGGACCAGGCTCTCCGCACTTCCGGCTTTCGCCTCCATCGCTACGCGACTGCTTCGCAGGTGCTACGATCCTTTACGCGCCTATATCCATTCAAAGTAAAAAAAAAGAAAAAGGTAACATTTCACAATCACCTTTTTTTTGCCTTTCTAATAGAATAAAGATAATAATTTATATTGTCAACGTAATAGAAAACTGTTATATTTTTTAATTATGTTTGATAAAGTACTAACATTTTTCTTTGGAAATAAAAACGACCGAGATGTAAAAGCATTAAAGCCACTCGTAGAAAAAGTAGAATCATTAGATTCATGGGCCACCGGACTTTCAGACAGCCAGTTCCCGGAAGAAACACAGAAATTTAAAGACCGCCTTGCTAACGGTGAAAGCCTTGATGACATTTTGCCGGAAGCCTTTGCCCTTGCCAGGGAGGCCGCTTATCGTGTTTTAGGCGAAAAAGCCTACCCTTGCCAGATTATGGGTTCCCTGGTCTTAAAT
>CAVCWN010000083.1:0-4772 GCA_963605975.1 Desulfovibrionaceae bacterium
TAAGAAAGAGGGTGCTTTTAAAATCATTAAAAAAATTTTAAGAGGCCCATGGGTTAATTTTATGAAGAAGGATGAAAAGAAAATCGTTTTGATTTTAGGAGCCGGTTTAATGCAAAAGCCTTCAATTGAGGCGGCAAAAGAACTGGGCTTTGAGACAATTGTTCTTGACGCAAATCCTAAGGCAGTCTGTGCTTCTTGTGCAGACCGCTTTGTTCAAATCGATTTAAAAGACAAAGAAAAAATATCTCGTTTCGCAAAGTCTTTAGGCACTTCCTTAAAGGCCGTTTTTACTGCAGGAACAGATTTTTCTACATCCGTTTCTTTTGCCGCACAAGCGTGTAGTCTTCCAAGTCACAAATACCAGGCTGCCCTCAATGCCAGCAATAAATTTCTTATGAGAAAATGCTTTCAAAAAGCAGGGGTGCCTTCTCCAAACTTTGAGCAATTGACACGAAATGAAATTACGCCATTTGTAATCAAAAGTAGTGGTGAAAAAATCAACTACCCCAAAGTAGTAAAACCTGTAGACAACATGGGGGCTCGCGGCTGCAGAATGATCCGCTCTTTCCCGGAAATGATTCCTTCTATTGAAGAAGCAATTCATTCTTCTAGAAGCGCTTCAATCATTCTTGAAGATTACATGCAGGGCCCTGAATACAGCATAGACGCCCTTATTTACAAAGGCACAATGACAATCACAGGATTCGCTGATCGTCACATTTATTTTCCTCCTTATTTTATCGAAACTGGTCACACAATGCCTGCAAAGTTATCAGAGAAAAAAAAGGATGAATTGATTTTAACTTTTGCAAAAGCATGTAAGGCTTTGGGCTTAACTCATGGGGCTGCAAAAGCAGACATAAAGTACACAAAAAAAGGACCAATGATTGGTGAAGTGGCTGCAAGACTTTCAGGCGGTTACATGTCCGGCTGGACTTTCCCATATTCTTCGGATTTGAATTTGACAAAGGAAGCCTTGCTTATTGCCTTAAACAAAAAACCGGAAGCTTTAATAAAAAATAGGGTTCAACTCAACATAGAAAATGCTCCCTACAAACTTTACCAGGTGGAAAGCAAAAAAACTTCTGCAGAAAGGGCATGGATTTCCATTCCTGGAAAAGTAAAAAAAATCTATGGTCTTGAAAATGCCTGCAATACAGAATTTGTAAAAAATCTTTTCCAGAGAACTAATGAAGGAAACTGTGTCGATTTTCCGCGAAACAATGTTGAAAAATGCGGCAACATAATCAGTTTGTCAGAAAATTATGATTTAGCATGCTCTAGTGCTGAAAAGGCTGCTTCAAAAATCGTTATGCGCCTTGAAGCAAAAAATAAAGCTACAAAAAAATTTCTTGAAGGAAGTGAAGAACGCTTTGAAGATGGGTTTCCGCCAAGTGCTTACCAGGCAGATGAAAAACTTTCGAAAAAACTTTTTGACTTTTGCAAAAAAAATCCTTTTGTCAAAGCAGGCAAAAGTTTACAAAGCCAGCTGCCTTCATTTCTCAAAGAAGAAAGTTTTTGCCACAAGGATTTTAACTACAGAAGCATAGAGCAAAGCGCAAAATTGTTCGATGAAATTGCAGTTATAAAAAATGACATTGATTCTTCCGCTTTCTACAAAGCATTTTTTAGAGGCGGACTTCAAGGCATTTTATATATCTGCGATTCAAATATAGAATCAGGAAAAAAGAAATGAGCAAGGTAAAAGCTGTTTTTTTTATGGCAATTTTTATTTTTGCAGTCATACCTTTTTTTTCTGAAGGGCAAGCTGAATCTTACTTAGATTTAGCCCAAGAAGCTGAACAACACGGAATGACGCTTTTCTGGGATCCAGGAAACTTAAGCGGCATTCTGCAAAAAGAAGGTCATACGGTTTCTTTTAAAGCCGGTGACAATCTTGTTCTGCATGACTATTCCCTAATAACACAGGAGGATTCGCCAAAAGTACAAGATGGAAAACTTTTAGTAACTCAATCTTTTTTGAACAGTGCTCAAAATTTTTTCCAGAAATCAAGTGATTCTAATCCTTACAGAATTGGAGCAATTTTAATTGATCCAGGGCATGGAGGAAAAGATCCGGGTGCAAGTTACACCCACACCGTGAATGGAAAAAAGATATTTGTTCAGGAAAAGGATATTAACCTTAAAGTTGGTCTTTACATGAGGGACCTCTTAAAAAAGGCATATCCTGAAAAGAAAATCATTATGACTAGAGACACTGATGTTTTTATTTCCCTGGCAGGCAGAACTGAAATTGCAAATTCTGTAAAGCTTGAGGAAAATGAAGCCATCATTTACATTTCTATTCATGTGAATGCCAGTTTGAATTCGGCTGTTAACGGCTATGAAGTGTGGTATCTTTCGCCAGGCTACAGAAGGCAGGTTTTGTCTGATAGTGATGTGGATGACCCTTCGCTGAAACCAATCTTGAATTCCATGCTTGAAGAAGAGTACACAACAGAGTCTGTTTTAATTGCCAAATTTATAATGGAAGGCATAGGAGTGCAGGTTGGGAACCAGTCACCTTCTAGAGGAATCAAGGAAGAGGAATGGTTTGTTGTTAAAAACTCAAATATGCCGAGTGTTTTGGTAGAAATTGGATTTCTTACGAATGAAAAAGAAGCAGTTCTTCTTGCAAACGATGAATACTTGAAAAAAATGTCGCTTGGAATATATAATGGCGTTCAAGCCTTTGTAAAACATTTTGAACGATCAAGAGGATTCACCGAAAATGAGTAATGAAAACAAATCTGGCAAAGCAAAAGTCATTTTACCAGTTATAGCTACTATTGTTGCAGTTTTATCTCTTGCAGCATCACTTATTGTATACAATACAAAAGATTTTGGTGTAAGAAGGGATTTTTACTTCTATTCAATAGACAAAAAAAGCATAGCCAGGGAAATGCGTTATTTGAGCAAAGATCCCCTCCAGGGGGACGTCCAGCTTTTTGTGGATGAACTGGTACTAGGTCCAATGACATACCGCTTTCAAAGAATATTTGCAAAAGGTACGTCAGTTGAATTTTGTACCTTGCAGGACGATGTCCTGTATGTGGGCTTGTCCCAGGATGCCTTGAAGAGTGCTTCTGGCAATACAGTTGCTACAAAGGAAGAACTTCTTAAGAGCATTGATTTGTTTAAGGTGAATATTGTGAGAAATTTCACAAAAATCAATACAATAATGGTGTATATTGACGGCAAAAGTATTTCAGATGACGCCTGATTTGTGTGTTATCTTCTTATTTGAACCAATTTTGAAAAGCAGACTTTATTTGATTTTTTTGACATTTAAGTCTGTTATTTTAAATCAAATAAGTTGACAAATCGGCAGACATAATGGATACTAGATGTTAACAAGGCTACATCAAAGTGTATTAAAAAAGGAGCTTCGTATGAAGAAGACTTTAATTTTAACTTCCATGGCTATGCTTTTAGCAGGAACTCTTGCATTTGCGAAAGAATCAGTTGTTATCGACTTTACACAGTTGGATGCTGATATCATGGTAGATGACGAAACTGGAGAAGCAACTCAAAATAGCCGTACAGTAATGGACTATTCTAAGGCAGCAGGCATGTCATTTACTGCTGACCAGAAGTCAATCATGAAAACTTCTCTTGCTCTTCCAGAATGGGAAGTTGTTCTCAATTCGTCTGCACAGAATGTAACTTCAGTTGCTCTTTCAAGAGTAGTTGCAGCACCTGTAAAGGAAGAAGCAGATGTTCCATTTGCAGGACAGAATGTAATGGGCGTTCGCGTTGTTTTCCCTACATGGAATTCAAATGCAAACTGCCGCATTGAACCACCTTTTGAAATCCCTGCCTTTGAACCATTGGCAGATGCTGATGCAGAAGGACAAAGATCACAGCCAACTGATGAACAGAAGGGTTCTTACCTTTTCGAAGACGGATATGGTCTGGTAAGAAATGTTGGAACAATCAAGTCAATTGCTTGTACAACAATGGGTATGAATTTCCCTCACCAGCTTTATGTTCTTCTTAAAGACAACGATGGTGTAGAACACCGCTACCTCATGGGTAACCTCATGTTTGACGGCTGGAAGACACTTGTTTGGAATAACCCAGAATATATTTCTGAAGTTCGTACACGTGAAGTAAGAGTTTACCCAATTTATCCAAGAGGAACACCTTATGTTAAGTTTGCAGGTTTCCAGGTAGCTCGTGATGCTCAGGATATTGGTGACAACTTTATCGGTTACTTCAAGGACGTAAAGATTATTTATGACCTTGCCGTTCTTACCTCTGACCGTGACATTGATGATGAAGACCTTTGGGGCATCATTGGTGAAAAAGAAGAACACCGCCAGGCTGCAGAGATGTCAAAGTTTGGCAACAAGCAGGTAAACCGCTACATTGAAAAAGAAAAGATGGCTGTAGAAGATTCATTCACTTCATCTTTGGAAAGCGACTCTTCTAGCACAGAAGACGCTCCAGAAAAATAATCCATCTTTTAAGTGAATAAGGAAGACCATTCCCTGGCATAACCGGCGGAGTGGTTTTTCTTTTTTAAATTTTTTATTTTAAAGCATTCCGTTTGACGTTAACGGCCCTTGCAGCCTTGTAGAAACGGCGCACATTCGTGCTTGTTGCAAATACCGCTATTGCTATCCCACACGTCTTTGCCGTGTGGGACTTCGGGCTTCCAGGGCCGGCTATGGTGTTTTGAAAAGAAAATGCTTTTTTCGTAAAGAAGATGCGCACTGCTTCGCAGCACAGCTGCTCAGCTTCTTCGCTAAAAACTCGCCTCGCGAGTT
>CAVCWN010000084.1:0-4203 GCA_963605975.1 Desulfovibrionaceae bacterium
ATGTCTTCAAAACATTCCCCCCTTTCGTACCGTCGCAGCTTTTTCCCAGACCGCCACCCCTTTCGTAAAGCGCAGATCAAAGGTCACCGCCTTTACAAAAGCCTTCCCCAAATCCCAAAATCCAAAAATCGAAAAAATCGAAGGTTGAAAAAATGAACAATGAAGTGATTATAAGACAAGCTGCAGAAGACAACAAAAAGATACTTGCTGACCCGAGCGAAATTTTAAACACCGCAATGGAATTTCAGCAACTGCTCATGCTGTACGAAAGCGGCATAAAACAAATTACCACTAAGTTTGAAATTCTGGAAGATGAATTTGAAAGTAAGCACCAGCGAAATCCAATCAGCTCCATTTCTTCAAGAATAAAAGAACCTTTGAGCATAGCAAGTAAGCTGCAAAGAAAAGGCCTTTCCGTAACGATTGACAATATGGTCAACAAACTTTACGACATTGCCGGCATAAGAGTCACATGTCCTTTCATCAGCGACGTTTACCATGTAACGCAAATGCTTTTGGCCCAGGGTGACATTGAACTGATCGAAATGAAGGATTACATCAAAAATCCAAAAGAAAGCGGCTACCGTTCCCTGCACGTGATTGTAAAAGTGTCAGTTTATTTTTCAGACCAAAAGCGGGCCATCCCAGTCGAAATCCAAATCCGCACAATCGCAATGGATTTCTGGGCCAGTCTGGAACACCAGCTGCACTACAAAAAAGATTACCCCATGCCTGCAGATATCAAGGAGGAACTTCGCTCCATTGCAGACAGCATCGAAGCCAATGACATCCGCATGCAGGCCCTGGCTAAAAACATACCGGGCTTTGTTGACTATTCGGACGTAACTGTTGTAAATAAAAATTAAATTTTTAAAGGTGGCTTAAAGCATACCGTCTTTTCTTCAACGGTCCTTCCGCCACTTGCTTACGCGCGGTCGGCTTCACTTTCGTTCAGCCGACTGCCTTCGGCATGGCTACAGGACCGGCTGGGCTGCTTTAAAATACACTTGCGCTTTTCCTAAAGCAGGCCCTGGGCAAAAAATCTTTCCATTAGAAATGGCAGATTTTCTTTTCGCATTCGTGGTAAAGGGCAGAAGTCTTTTCTACAATTTCTTTTGGAATAGACTTGATGTTTGCATCCCCTGCCAGATTATTTTCTTTAAGCCAGTCGCGGACAAACTGCTTGTCATAAGAAGCAGGACTCGTTCCCACTTTGTAACTTTCCAAATTCCAAAAGCGGCTTGAATCCGGAGTAAGAACTTCATCCCCTAAAACAAGGTCGCCATTTTCATCTAAGCCAAATTCAAATTTTGTATCCGCAATGATAATTCCATTTTTGTAAGCGTGATCATAACATTTTTTGTAAAGGGCAATGGCTGTGTCTGCAATCTTCTGGCCCAGCTCAGCTCCCAAATCATTTTTCATATAATCCAAAGTAACATTTATGTCATGACCTTCCTTTGCCTTTGTGGAAGGAGTGCAGATAGGCTGATCAAGTTTTTCTGCCTGCTGATATTCCTTGTCAAAAGAATGGCCTAAAAATGCTTCGCCCTTTTTGTAAGCTTCATACATTGAACCAAACATGTAACCGCGAACAATCACTTCATAAGGAATCATTTTTAATTTTTTTACAAGAATAGTCCTGCCTTCAAATTCCGGTTTTTGGAATTCAAGAGGCATGTCTTTTAGCGATGACGAAATCATGTGATTTTTTACAATGTCCTTTGTGTAGTCAAACCAGAAATTCGAAAGGGCATTCAAAACCTTTCCCTTGTCAGTAATCATCGTTGGAAGAATTACGTCAAAAGCAGAAATGCGGTCAGTTGTAACAATAACCATTCTGCCGTCTTCAAGATCATAAACTTCACGAACTTTACCACTTATAATTTTCTTCATTTTAAAAACTCCTGTAAAATGATTGTCGCCCCTAAAGATTAGAATTTTTAGGAACAAGTTTAAAAGATATTACTCATTTTGCGCCTTTACTGCAATTGCGATAAACATCATTTTATGGCATACTCATTTTATGGAAAGTCGCAACATTTTTGAAAACATTTCATGTATCGATCACAGATACTCTTTGTCGGAAGCTGACGTTTTTGCCGGCCTGTCAAAATACATTTCAGAAGAAGCATCCGTTCGCTCACATGCAAAGTGCGAAGCTGCTTTAGTAAAGGCTCACTTAAAATTAAGAGGTCAGCTTACAGATGAACTTGCTGCCCAGCTTGACCAAGTGGCAGAAAACATTGACCCTCAGGAAGTTTATGCTGAAGAAGAAAAAACAAAGCACAACATCCGCGCCCTTGTAAATGTAATGAAAACAAAAGTGGATTCAAAAATCGGTCCCCTCATTCACTTAGGCGCCACATCAGTTGACATTCTGGACACAGGACTCAGCTGCCGCATGAGGGATGTTACTCATTTTGTAGTTCTTCCTGAATTAAAAAAACTTGAAAAAGCCCTCTGTCTTATTGCAGACCGCGAATCTTCAACACCACAGGTTGGCCGCACCCACGGACAGCATGCCGTTCCAATTACATTCGGCTGGGAAATTGCAGAATTTGTCAGCCGTTTAGGCAAATCCATTTTGCGCATTGAAGAACTGTCAAATCAGTTGGTAGGAAAACTGGCAGGCCCAGTCGGAGCCTACAACGGCCCTTCAATGATTGTAAAAGATCCGGAAGAACTTGAAAGAACTTATGTAGAATTTTTAGGCCTTAAGCCATCTGAATATTCAAACCAGTTAGTGGAACCAGAAAACGTTTTGAGACTTTTATTGGAAATGAATGTTGCATTTGGAATCATTGCAAATCTTGCAGATGATTTAAGAAATTTACAGCGCTCGGAAATTGGTGAAGTTTTTGAATACTTTGCATCTACACAAGTTGGATCTTCAACCATGCCACAAAAGCGAAACCCATGGAATTCAGAACACGTAAAATCTTTGTGGAAAGCAATGTGCCCTCGCGTAATCACTTTCTACATGGATCAAATTTCAGAACACCAGAGAGACCTTACAAACTCTGCGTCCCAGCGCTTTATTGCAGATTATGTTGCAGGGTTTACAATGGCAGTTGCCAGAATGAATTCAGTTGTAAAAGGCTTGCAGGCAGACAAAGAAGGCATGGCCCGCAATCTGGAAAATGCCGGTGGCAAAGTAAAAGGCGGCGTTCTTGCAGAACCAGCTTACATCCTTTTGGGCGAAGCAGGCTACAACGACGGCCACGAAGTAATCCGTAAAATTACACTTGAAGCTGAAAGTTCGGGAAAAACCTTTTTCCAGGTTCTTAAAACTCACGAAAAAGAATTTAAAGACATCACAGCTCAACTTGAAAAACTGGGCATCAAAAATCCAGAAAACTTTTTTGAACATCCATCAAACTATTGCGGTTTAGCTGCAGTAAAATCAAAAAGACTTGCAGAAAAATATTCCAAACTCATGGATGAAATGAAGTTTTAGTTTTTATGTCACAGGCAAAAATTTATAGTGCAGCATTAATAGGCTGCGGACGAATAGGATATTCTCTAGGGCTGGACAAAAAAAGGGAACAGCCGGCCAGCCACACAATGGCTCTTAGCGAAAACCCCAGAGTCAATATAATCGCTGCCTGTGACACAGACCCAGTCGCTTTAAAAAACTGGCAGTCTGCAAATAAAAAAATACCGGTTTACAGACATTCAGAAAATCTTTACGTGCGCCACAGACCAGACATCATCACGCTGGCCGTAAACGAAAGGGCCCATCTAAGCGAATGCCTTTCAGCCATAGTCGTAAAGCCAGGCTTGATCATTTTAGAAAAGCCAGTTGCCCTCACAGTAAAAGACGCCCTTACCATTTACAATTCTGCCACCAGAAATAACGTTCCCATTTTGGTAAACCACGAACGCCGCTTTAGCGAAGACTACATCCTTGCAAAATCCTTTATGCAGGAAATAGGACCACTTGAAAGCATAAGGGCTTCCCTGCATTCAGCCATGACAGTTTATTCAAAAGAGCGCGACGCCTTGGGCCAGGGCAATTACAGCCTTTTACATGACGGCAGCCATCTAGCAGATGCCCTTTTGTTTTTTTTGGAAAAAGAAACATCTTCTACCACAGTCACTTTGCCTGTTTACAAAAGCAATGCCACACGCGGTTTAGGCCTTTTGGGAATGGCAGAAAAAAGTTCAAGTGCCACAAAAGTTGTAAATTCCCTTTTAAAC
>CAVCWN010000085.1:0-7789 GCA_963605975.1 Desulfovibrionaceae bacterium
AAAAAAAAACAAATTGACCAAGAAATATTTACTTTGTATTCTTCAAACTATGGTTGAAATAAAAGAAGAGGAAGAAAAAAAAATTACATGCATTCTGGTTGGGCCACCATTAAAAGAATCTGACGGAACAAAAGAACTTCAAGGTCTTGTAAAAACTTTGGGCATGGAAATTTTAGAAGCAATAATTTTAAATCGCATCGAAGCAAATCCGGTTTACGGTTTTGGCAAAGGCAAAGTCCAGGAAATTGCAGACAGGGCAAAAGAACTTTCTGCTGACTGCATAATTTTTGACTGGACCTTGGACCCCACAAAACAGCGCAACTGGGAAAAGCTTACAAACATTCCCTGCTTTGACAGAAACGAAGTTATCCTAAGAATTTTTGCACAAAGGGCGCAAACCAAAGAAGCAGTTTTGCAAGTGCAGCTGGCACAATTACAATATTCCCTGCCCCGTCTTTCCCACATGTACGGCAACATGGCCAGACAGCGCGGTGGAAATTACGGAGCAAAAGGTTCAGGTGAAACACAGTTGGAACTGGACCGCCGCCAGGTAGAAGAAAAAATTCTTTCCATCAAAAAAGAACTCAGCCAAGTTCAAGTCGACCGTGAAACCCAGCGCAAGCAAAGAATGCGGCTGGCCAGACAATGTGCAGCCCTTGTAGGTTACACAAATGCCGGAAAATCATCTTTGCTAAACGCCCTTACAGGCGCAGATGTTTTTGTAGAAGACAAACTTTTTGCCACCCTGGACCCCACCACAAGAAAACTTTCTCTTTCACAGGCATCAAGCGTGCTTTTAACAGACACAGTTGGTTTTATTTCAAACCTTCCCCACACACTGATAAATTCTTTTAAATCCACATTGGAAGAAGCTTCACTGGCAGACTTACTTTTGATTGTTGTCGATTCAAGTGACCCGGCTTGCATTATGCAGTACGAAGAAGTTTTAAAAGTTTTAAAAGAAATTCATGCTGACGGCCTGCCACAAAAAATCATTTTAAATAAAATTGATCTTGTAAAAGATGATGACCTTACAATGTCAAAATTAGACCAGGCCTTTCCAGCTGCCATAAAAGTCAGCGGGAAAACTAAAGAAGGTTTTGAAGAACTTCTTGCCTTTTTAACGGAAGAACTTCTGGGCAAAGAATGTCAATATAAAATTCCAATGTCCCGCACAGACTTAGTGGAACTTATTCGCAAAAATGGTACAATCTTAAAAGAAGAATGGCTTGAAGGCTGCGTTTGTCTTACTGCAAGAATTCCCGGAAGCTTTGACAGCGAAGGCAAGGCCAGCACAAGAACACTTGCTTTGGCAAAAGATTTTATGATGGGAGAAAAAAAATGAGTTTTTTAGATTTGTTCACAAATGATAAAGCAGTAGAAAAAGCCGAAAATCACGAGGATTTTGCAGAAAAGCTGCCAAAAATTCTTTTAAAGGTTTTAGCTGCGGTTGCAGCCATTGTTTTTCTTGCCTGCCTTATTGCCTTTATTGTCCGCCATGACAAGGCCGGCCAGAATTACAGAAAGTCAGACCCTAGCGTAGAAAAAGTTTTAAATCGTTCCAAAAAGACAGATGAAAAAGTAAGTGCCTACACTCAGCTGGGCCAGCTGCGCCTTAGTCTTAGGGCAGAAGAAGGAAAGACTGCCACCATTCTTCTTGTTTCGCCATGGTTTTCTTACCCCCAGGGTGACAGCGCTTTTGAGGAAGAACTTTCCAAAAAAGAAAGACAGATAAAGTCAATTTTTACAGAATATTTTTCATGCTACACAAAAGATGAACTTTTAAAAAAGGGCGAAGTCACCATTAAGACTGAACTAAAAGACACAATAAATTCTTCACTGGTTTTAAACCAAATAAAAGACATTTACTTTAGCGAATACGTTTTCTTCTAAAAGATTGCCGGGGGCTGCCCCCAAAGAATTGCAATTTTTAAGGTCAACTTGTGCAACCTCAGAAAAAAAAACAAGTCTAACTTTTAAAAGATTTTTTGATTTTTTGAAAAATGTGAGGTAAGTATGGAAATTCAGTACACACCAGCAGCTCAGATAATTATTTCGATTATCCCAATTGTAGGAATTGTTTTTTTTGCAGCCCTGATGTTTTTTGCCCTTCTCTGGCACCACAGGGAAGTTTCTTTAAGAATCCGCAGCGGCACAGATCAGCCAAAAAAATTTAATTTGAAAACTTATGCCCTTCTTGCAGGTCTTTGTTTAACCGCAGTTGGCCTGGCACTCACAGGTTTGTTCGTTTTAATGTCACACGTAGACTGGTCACTTTTAGGCGGCCTTATACCTCTTTCCTTGGGGATTGCCCTTATAATTTTCTATAAGGTTAATCCTGATTTTAAAAATGGCAAAAACGAAGAATGAAAGCACTTTAATTGAAAATTTAACTTCTCACAAACACGATCTTGCTTTAATAAAACAGACTTTAAAAGGTTCCTCACAGGCCTTTGCAGAACTCATGTGTCTTTACAAAAAAAGAGTGGAAGCTTTGGGCATGTCTTTTTTTCACAACGCAACAGACACGGAAGATTTTGTCCAGGATGTTTTTATAAAGGCCTTTAAAAACTTAAATTCTTTTAAAGGCAAAAGCCGCTTTTCCACATGGCTTACCCGCATTGCCTACACAACCGCTGTAAATTTAAGTCAAAGCAAAAGCAAAAAAGTTACATACCCCATTTCTGACTATGACACAAACAGCGAATTCTTTGCCTACAGGGGTAAAACTCCGGAAGAAGCACAAATTTATAAATCCACACTGGAAGCGGTAAGTGAAGCGGTAAAAGAACTGCCGGCCAATTATGCCGTTTGCCTGGACTTGTATTTTTTCCACGACTTTTCTTACGAAGAAATTTCTACCATTACAGACTTTCCTGTAAACACCATAAAATCTCATGTCTTCAGGGCAAAAAAAATTTTAAGGGAAAAACTAAAGGATTTTTGTTAAAGAAAATTAACAAGAAGGAGCGCATATGAAAAAGAATCACGAATACTACATGGAAGAATATCTTTGTCTGGACAAAAGGCAGCACATTCCTTTTAAATTGACATGGCATTTTTTATTTTGCAAAAAGTGCCGCAGTCAAGTAAAAAATCTGGCCAAGGCTGAATCGCTTGCGGCAAAACCTTTAAGCGTGCCCCTTCCTTTAAAAGACAACACCATCCAGGAAGTCATTTCCAAAGTGGACAAAAATATTAGTCCGCAAAAGTCAAAAAATCTTATGCCACGCTGGGTTTCGTGCGGAATTATTTTGTTTTTGGTAATGCTGATTTGGGGCTATTTAAGCAAGGGCTTTAAAAACGAATATTATTCTTTTTTTGCATCCCTTCTTTTTGCTATTGCAATTACTGTTTACATTTTATTTTTCTTTGCAAACAACATTGATTTGTTTGTAAAAAAAATTAAAACGAAAGGCAAAAAACGAAGCCCATCTGGTGCTTAAGTAAGAAAAACTTTTCTAAAAAATTACGCCTAGCCCGCACTTGAGCAATGCGAAGCAGTCGGCCCGCTTGCGGGACGACCGAACGATAGTGAGTTGCGAAAACGCGGTTGAAGAAAAGTGAGTATGCTTCAAAAAAAATTCAAAAAAACTTTCCATTAAAAAAATGGCTTTTTTTGCCGATAATACTTTTATGCCATCGAAAACAAATTCTTACAGCAAGCCTGATTTTTGGTCACAAAAAGCTTTTCGCGAAGGGTATCCGGCGCGGTCGGTTTACAAACTGGCGGAAATTGACCAGAAATTTTCGCTTTTAAAAAAAAGTAAAATCGTTCTTGACCTGGGGGCGGCACCCGGCAGCTGGACGACATGGCTTTTGCGCAACATTGATTCGACGGGCAAGGTTGTTTCATGCGACTTGAACCCGCTTTCAAAATCTGTTAAAGATGACAAACTTTTTTTTGTTCAGGGCGATTTGACTGACAAAGAAATTTACGAAAAAATTAAATCCATGGGGCCTTTTGATCTTGTGGTTTGCGATGCGGCGCCTCTTACAACCGGCAACCGCCTTGTGGATACGGCAAGAAGCAAGGGGCTGGTGGAAATGGCAATCTGGTACGCAGAGGCTATGCTGAAAAGCGGCGGTAACTTTTGCGTTAAGATTTTTCAAAATGGCGACCAGCAGAAACTGCTTCAAAAAATGCGGTCAGTTTTTTCGCAGGCCAGGGGCTTTAAACCGGAAGCATGCCGAACGGAATCTTTTGAAACCTACTTGATTGGTTTGAATAAAAAATAATCTTGTGGGATTTTTAAGATTTTTATGAGGATTTTTTATGAGGATTTTTGATGGGGTTTTGGGATGATTTTTGCGGGATTTTTCAGGCTTTGCTGCTTAAAAAATGCGTTATTTACTTCTAAAAATTGCCATTTTTAAAGAAATATTCTATAATAGAAATAATTCACTATGAAAGACCATATTAAATACAGATTGATATACAGCGCAACAGCATTTCTCACGGCAGCAACACTTGTTGGAACAAGTGCCGGTATTAAGGCTTATAAGACTGCGTCTTCAACAGGTCAGGGTGGATTAGACACAATGTACCTTCCGGATTTAACCTATCTTACCTTGCGCCCTATGGACACCCACAAAAAAGATGAACCTTCGGAAGAAGAACTGCGCCTTGCAGAAGCCCACGAAGAGGCCTTGCAGACAATCGCAAATGTAGAACAGACAGATAATACTGAAGAAATAAAAGAAGCCCCTGAAGTAACAGAAACTTCTACCCTTAACGAAGATGACAAAAAGCTTGTAGAAGTGGACAACGGTTACCTTTCTGCTATGGCTGATTCAAGTGATTCAAGTCTTCCCCAGGTTGAAGAAATGGAAAGCCTTGAATACGAAGATGCGGGCGTTGATTATTCTTCACTCCTTACCTACCAGGTTTACAGAATTGAAAATGGTGACAGTTACAGTAAGATTGCTCAAAAATTCAATGTTACTGTAGACACACTTTTTTCTGCAAACCAGGCAAAATCCGAAAAACTTAATCCGGGTTCTTACATGAAGATTCCTTCTATTTCGGGAATTCTTTATACAACATCTTCTTCTTCGGAAACAATTAATTCCATCACAAAAAAATATGAAGTTGATGCGGAAAAGTGCAGCTTCGTAAACAATATGGATTCAACAAAGCGCCTGGCTAAAAACCAGACAATATTTGTTCCGGATGCCCAGCTGCCAAGAATGGAAAAACTGGAAATTCAAGGTTCGCTCTTCAGGAACCCTATGCGCAATGCCCGCTACACTCTTACATCTTATTTCGGATACAGGCAAAATCCATTCAATCCTAACAAGCGCACATACCACAACGGTATTGATATGGCTTGTCCTACTGGAACAAACATTTATCCTACAATGGGTGGTCAGGTTACAACTTCCGGCTGGTCAGACATTTACGGAAACTACGTAATCATTCAGCACCCTAACAAATATAAGTCACTTTACGGACACATGTCTAAGAGAAATGTAAAAGCCGGTGACTGGGTTGACGTTAACACTGTTATTGGAAAAGTTGGTAGCACGGGTATGAGTACAGGTCCACACCTTCACTTTGTAATTTATGAAGGCGATAAAGTTGTTGACCCTCTTGTAAAACTGCGCAACTAGTTTTTTCGTTTTCAAGGATTTTAACACTATGTCAGAGTTGCTTACAGATTCACAATTTGATCATTTTAGGAAACTGATTTACGACGCAAGCGGAATAACTTTTTCTGATACAAATCGTTCCATTTTGGACAGTCGCTTAAAAGAAAGGCTTAGGGAAAAAAATCTGACAAATGTTGAAGATTATTACAAAATCATCACGAGCGACCAGGGGGAATTTAAAAACTTCCTGGACAGCGTTACCACAAACCTTACCCGCTTTTTTAGAAACCAGCCACACTTTGATGCTTTAGTAAATTATGTTCTTCCACATTTAATTGATCTGAAGAAAAAATCTGGAAACACAAAGATCCGCGTATGGTCAGCAGGCTGTTCTACTGGCGAAGAACCTTACACCATCGCAATGATTTTAAAGGACAAACTGCCAGCCCCTTTTACATTCGAAATTCTTGCTTCTGACATTTCACTTAAATCACTTATGGTGGGCCAGCAAGGGTTTTATCCGGAGTCCCGCATTGCAGGCATTCCAGAAAACTATCTTGCAAAATTTTTTACAAAAACAGGAAGCGGCTACCAAGTAAAAAATGACCTTATGTCAACAATAAAATTTGACTACCACAACCTGCGCTTTGATTCAGGACAGCGGGATTTAGATATTGTTTTTTGCCGCAACGTTCTTATTTATTTTGATGAAGCGGCTCAAAAATCTACCGTAGAAAGATTTTACAACTCAATGGCGAAATCTTCTTACCTTTTTATTGGTCATTCGGAAAGTCTTTTTGGAATGGATACGAAATTTCAATTTTTAAAGACAGAATGGGCCTGCATTTACCAAAAGCACGAAGATTAACAGAGGGGGTATTGTATGGAGGACATCAACGTAATCGTATGCGACGATTCGGCTTTGATGCGTAACCTTATTTCAAAAATTGTAAATTCAACTCAGGGAATGAATGTTGTGGGAACTGCCATGAACGGCAAATTCCTTTTGCAAAAAATTCCTCTTTTAAAACCTGATTTAATTCTTCTGGACATAGAAATGCCGGAAATGACTGGCATAGAATTTTTAAAGGAAAGAAGGGCGCGGGGCATTGACGTTCCGGTCGTAGTTCTTTCTTCCATTGCAGAAAAAGGCGCACCCGTAACAATCCAGTGTCTGGAATTGGGAGCTTCAGACTTTATTACAAAGCCAAACGGTTCCACATCAATCAACATTGCAACAGTTTCTGACTTGATTATAGAAAAAGCCGCTTCTTACGGAAGAAGATACGCTTTCAGGAAAGGAAAGGAAGTTCCTCCATTAGATTTTTATTTAAAACAAATCAAGCAAAAAGAAGCTGAACAGGACGCAAAAAACAAGGGTCTTACAGAAAAAGTAAAGAATCTGGAAAATTCACTGAAAAATGTTTCCACTTTAAGCCCTACCCTTTTCCAGACAAAGCCAAAAGAACCCGAAGTAATAGAGCCTTTGCGCCAGCCAGGAAAAATTGATGTAGTCGCAATCGGCATTTCAACAGGCGGTCCTAACGCCCTGCGCGAAGTCTTTTCAAAATTACACCCAAAGTTTCCTAAACCAATTCTTGTTGTCCAGCACATGCCGGCAGGTTTTACAAAAGAATTTGCCGCATCCCTCAACAGAATTTGCCCTATTTCTGTAAAAGAAGCCGAAGATGGAGATTTAATCCACCCCGGACAAATATACATTGCTCCAGGCGACTACCACATTGTTGTAGAAAAATCTACCCTCTGCCACGTGATCCGCTTAAGTCAGGCTGAACAAAGAAACGGTCACAGACCTTCGGCCGACGTTCTTTTTGAATCTGTAGCCAAGGAATACACAAACCACGCTTTGGGTGTAATAATGACTGGCATGGGCAGAGATGGTGCTGCCCAGCTGGCCGAAATGCGAAGGCAGGGCGCCTGGACTTTGGGTCAGGACGAAAAATCTTCCATTGTTTACGGAATGCCAAAAGTCGGCTGGGAAAAGGGCGCAGTCCAAAGGCAAGTGGCACTTGAAGACATGGCCGACGCTATAAATAAAACTGTGATGGAAAACTGCTAGACGGTGGACTTTGCAAAAAGAGGTGCATTTTTTATTTTTTTAAAGCATACCGAATTTTGTTAAACGGCCCTTTCGCCACTTGCTACGCGCGGTCCTTCGGACGGCCTCCGGCCTGGC
>CAVCWN010000086.1:0-5313 GCA_963605975.1 Desulfovibrionaceae bacterium
CGCTTTTGTTTGCGAAATGCGTTTTTTCGTAAACAGGTGGCGCTTTTGTTTGCGAAATGCGTTTTTTCGTAAAGAGGGGCGCTTTGTTTGCGAAATGTTTGTTTCGTAAAGAGGGGCGCTTTGGTTTGCGAGAGGTTTGTTTCGTAAAGCGGGGCGCTTTTGTTTGCGAAATGCGTTTTTTCGTAAACAGGTGGCGCTTTTGTTTGCGAGATGTTTGTTTCGTAAACAGTGGCGCTTTTGTTTGCGAAAAGCGCCTTTCGTAAACAGTGGCCCCCTTTTCTTACAAATGCCCATTTCGTAAACATGTGGCGCTTTTTTATTCAGGTTGTGTGGCTATGAAGAAGGTTTTAGTTTTAAACGGAAGTCCTAAAAAAAATCAAAGTACGACAATGTACGTAACAAAGGCTTTTGTAAAGGGCCTGGAAGCTGGTGGTGAATACAAGGCTGAATATCTTAACATCAGCGACTTGAACATAAAAAAATGTCTGGGCTGTCTTTCATGCTGGGGCCGCACAGAAGGTGAATGTATTATAAAAAGTGATGACATTCCCATGGTAAAAGAAAAAATCCTGCAAAGTGACATTATTCTGGTCAGCTTTCCGCTTTTTTATTTTGGAATGCCAGGTGAAGTTAAGTGCATGCTGGACCGCCTTTTGAGCATTATGAATACATATTCGGGCCAGCTGGTGCCGGAAGATTCTTCTGCTCCTTTGCACGGCTTCAGGTACGATATGTCTGGAAAAAAACTGGTTGTGATTTCAGGATGTGCCTGGAATGATGATAAGGTTTTTACTCCTTTACTGGGCCAGCTGGATTGCATTTGCGGAAGTGAAGGGTACACGGCTTTGTTTTGCCCTCAGATTAAGGCTGTGGTTGATCGTGGCGGAAACCGTCTGGAGCGTTACTTAAAGCACTACGAAGATGCCGGCCAGGAATTTGGTGCAAATGGGGCCCTGTGTGCAGAAACCAAGGAACTTTTAAAAAAGACTCCTTTTTCATCTACCGTTTACCAGCAGATTTTAACATCTTATTGGCAGCAGGAAAGGGAAGCCGGAAAAAAATCCGGTGAGTAACAGGTGTTTTACGACAGATGCTGGGCTAAGTTCAGCATGATTTTTTTGTTTCTAAAAAAAGGCAGATTTCAAGGCCTTTCTATTCAAAATGCATTTTTTCTTTGCCGGAAACTTTTTGCCATAAGGGCAGAAGTTCTTCTTCATAAAAGTGGTCATCCAGTTGTTTTTTGCCGGAAGTGTAGCCCAGTTTGCGGTCAGCGCGGACTTTTTCTCCGTGAAAATCGGAACCGCCTGTGCAAATAAGGCCTAGTTTTTTTGAAAGCCCTTCAAGGCGCATTGCTTCGGCCACTCTGACTCCGGGGTGCCATGCTTCAAGCCCCATTACCCCTTTTGAAACTACAAGTTTTATGGTGTCTTCCATTTTGCCCCAGCTGACGTACATGGAAAGGGGATGTGCCTGTACCGGAATGCCACCTGAAGTTCGGATGGCAAGACAGGCTTCTTCTAAGTCTGCTCCTTCCATGTTTACGAAACAGGGGCGGCCTTTTGCAAAATAGCGGTCAAAGGCGTCCTGCCTGTGTTTTACATAACCTTTTTCTACCATAAGTTGGGCAAAATGTGGTCTTCCAATGTTTTTCGTGTTAAACTTAGATTCAAGTTCTTCAAGTGAAATTTTTATGCCTGATTGATTGAGTTTTTCTGCTATTGTTAAATTGCGGATTTGGCGGGCTTTTTCTCTGGCAGCGCAGATTTTTTCAAGGCTGGGTGAAAGTTTTTGAAGGCCCAAACCCAAAAGGTGGAATTCTCCTGTGGGCCACTGAATGGAAATTTCAATGCCGGGAATGAAGATAAGGCCTTCTTTTTTTGCCTGAGCCTGGCCTTCTTTTAGTCCAGCGCATGTGTCATGGTCAGTGATGGCCAGGCCTTTTAAGTTTTTTGATTTTGCATATTTTATGAGTTCACAAGCGGTAAATGTTCCGTCTGATGCTGTAGAATGTGAATGTAAGTCAATCATTTGAAGAGAATGTTAGCATATTCTTTATTTTTATGGTATAATGTGCCGATAAAAATAAAAGTTCATAAAAAAAAATAATTATGAGGTGTTCCATGCCAAAAGTAATGCAATTTACAAAAGGCTCCATAATTTTCTTTTCCGGAGATAGAGACGAAAGAATTTTTATTCTTCAATCAGGCTGTGTTATTTTGTCCAGCATTAAGCTGAGCACAGGTGATACGGTTGCTGAACAAGTACATGTTGGGGAATTTTTTGGTGTAAAAAGTGCTTTGGCTCACATGCCTCGTTACGAAACTGCCCAGGTTTTTACGGACACCCAGGTGGTGGCCCTTACTGTCCAGGAATTTGAAAAAATCTTTAGTTCCAAGCAGGATGTTACTTGGAAGATGTTGCGCGTTTTTTCAAAAAGCCTTCGCGAATTGCACAAGCAGACTGAAATTGTTATTCAAAAAGATGATGTTCATGAAATTAGTCCTGACGAAGGAATGTTCAATGTGGCCAGGGGATTTTATGATTCTGATGAATTCCATTCATGCGTGGATGTTTTACAAAAGATTTTGCTTTTGTACCCGGACACTCCTTTAAAAACTGAAATTGCCAGGCTGTTGCCGGACGCTAAGTCTAATGCCAGCCGCACTGCTTCAAAAATGGAAGTGGACACTTCTAATGCTGCTTTAGGTACAGGAGCCCTTTCACAGTTTTCACTGCCTATGTTTGACCGCTTTTCTAAATCCTACAAATCTGGTGATGTGATTATTACGGAATATGAACCGGGCGAAACTTTTTACTTGGTGCAGACAGGACAAGTGCAAGTTGTTAAGTGCATAAATAATTCCATAAAAAATATTGATATTTTAAAGCCTGGTGAATTTTTTGGAGAAATGGCAATCCTGGACAATTCGCCGCGCGGGGCAACTTGTCTGGCAAAAGGTAATGTTACATGTCTGGAATTTAACAAGGCGAATTTTAAAACGGTTGTTACCGGTAACCCACAGATTGTTATGATGCTTTTAAAACTTTTCTGTAAGAGAATTTATGATCAGCAGAGAAAGTTGAAAAATCTTACCATAAAAGATTTGAGCGTGCGTGTTGCGGATGTCTTTCTTTTGTTTGACGAAAAGAGCGGCATGTCCAGCGAGTTGAGCAAGTCTGTTCAAAAAAGAAAATTTAATTTGAATGTGAACGGAGTGGCTCAGTGGGCTGGTATTTCTTTGGAACAGGCCCGCGATGAATTGAACCGTTATGTGGAAAGGCACAAGATAGATATTTATGATAACTACATTGTTGTAGGAAATATTATGGATATGAAAAGAACGGTTGATTCTTATTTTTCTGCCCACTTAAACAGGTAGGCTGAAATTTCAAAAATAATTTTTTTGCCTCATTTGATTACTTTTGTTTTTTTTGATAGAATGTCTTTCATGCCGTCTTAGCTCAGTTGGTAGAGCAGCTCCCTCGTAAAGAGCAGGTCAACAGTTCGACTCTGTTAGACGGCTTTTTTTATTTTAAAATTTTTTCTGATTTTTGATTTTTTTTGTAGAATTGATTTTTTCGAATTTTGAATTTTCTTTTTCTTCGATTGATTTTTTTACCCAGCATTTTCTAGAAAAGTTGAAAGTGAATTTTTTTTGATTTAGCTTAGCCGGTGCTGAAGCCAGGCCGGAGGCCGTCCGAAGGACCGCGCGCAGCAAGTGGCGGAAGCGCCGTTGAAGGAAAGGCGGAATGCTTTAAAAAAAATTAAAAAAAATTGTTAAAAGAAAATTTTCTTTGCAGATTTATGGTATAATCGATTTATGTTTTATTTTATTGTGAACGAAAATGGGGCTAGCGGAAAGGGGGCCTTGACTTGGGCGCTTGTGACTCACATTTTGGAGGAACGGGGGCTGTCTTATAAACGCTACATTTCGCAGGGGGCGGGTCATGCGACGAAAATTGCCCGCCACATTTGTGATTTGAAAAATGATGATGACAAAAAAATTGTTGTTGTGGGTGGCGATGGAACTGTTAATGAAGTTTTAAATGGCATTAGCGATTTTGAACATGTTTCTTTTGGTTTGATTCCGACTGGGTCTGGAAATGATTTTGCCCGCGGGATGAAGATTCCAAAAATTACTTTGGCGGCTATTGAAAAAATTGTAAACTCTAAGGGTGACAAAAAAATGGATTTGGGCCTGGTTCACGCTAAGGGGTTTGAAGAAAGAGTTTTTGCTATTTCAGCTGGCTGCGGGCTGGATGCTTTGGTTTGTAAAAAAGTGGATTCTTCAAAATTGAAAAAGGTTTTGAATAAAATTCACCTGGGGTCTTTGACTTACATTATTTTGACTGTGGTAAATCTTTTTTCTATGACTACTTCGAATTGTAAAATTTATTTTGATGACGAAGAAGGTATGGAATTTAAAAAGCAGATTTTCTTTGCGGGAATGAATTGTCCGACTGAAGGTGGCGGGGTGAAGATGGCTCCGAGGGCCAGTGTTTTTGATGGCCAGCTTTCTGCCTGCATGGCTTATGGTGTAAAAAAGATTTTTACTTTTTTTAAATTGCCTTTGCTGGCTATGGGAAAGCATGGAAAGTTAAAGGGATTTTTCTTAAAGAATTTTTCTAAGGTGAAAATTATTTCGGATAAAAAAATGGTGGTTCATGCTGATGGGGAATATGCGGGCGAGTCGGATGAGGTGGAAATTTCCTGCAAAAAAAATTGTCTTCGTATTTTGATTTAGGCTGTCCTAAAAAAAATAAAAATGCAAAATAAAAGTTTTGCTTTTTGAAAGAAGTGGTATTATACTTAAATTAAGTAAGACAGTTTGTCCGAATTAATTCTAAATAGAAGAGGTAAAAAATTATGAATAAGTCGATTTCTGCTGTTGGTTTTTCAATGACAAAGGATCAGTCAGATTTAGTTAATTCAAAATTAAAGAGAGTTGAATATGCTGAAAATCTGATTGTGGATTTAATTATTCGTGTAAAGGAAGATAAGGGCTTCCACTTTGATGCAACAATCAATTTCCGCTGGGGTGGAACTGGTCACGTAACAAGTGATGACTTTGATTTTGCAGCCGGCTGTAACAAGCTGATGGATGTTCTTGACGTAAAGATTAAGAAGGAAAAAGATAAGGTTCAGGAAAAAAAATAAATCTTGAATTTTGAAATATAATTTTTTGAAAGGCGCTTCTTCTGCTTTGAGGAGGCGCTTTTTTTTTGCGGTGGTCCTTTTGGGGAGAGATGGTGGTTTGGTAAAGTGGGCGACGGTTTGGGGAGAGGTGTTTGTTTTGTAAACAAGTACCGCAT
>CAVCWN010000087.1:0-7142 GCA_963605975.1 Desulfovibrionaceae bacterium
CCTTTACTGTAAGGCTGCCATTTTAATCGACGCCAAAACAGGCAGCGTCATCTACGAACAAAATGCGGATCAAGAAATTCCGCCTGCGTCAATGACAAAGCTGGTTGAAATGTATGTTGTTTATGAAGCAATTGATGCAGGGCAAGCCAGTCTTACGGACATTGTTCCTTTGCCGGAAGAAAGCTGGGCGCAGAATTTACCATGGGACGCTTCCAGAATGGGGTTGGATCAAAATCACATTGTAACGCTAGATGAACTGCTTTTGGGACTGGCCATTCCAAGTGCAAACGATGCATCAATAGCCATTGCATCATACATTGCAGGCAGCATGGACGCCTTTGTAGAAAGGATGAACAAGGCTGTAAGCGATTTGGGCCTTAGTCACACTCACTTTGTGGAATCTTCAGGCTACAGCGAACTCAATGTTACAACGCCAAGGGAATTTGCGGCTTTTTGCAAAATCTATGTAGAAAAATATCCATGGGCCCTGGAAAAATATCATTCCAAGGAATCACTCCGCTACCCTCAGGAAAATAATTTACCTTCTTACCAGATGCACATGGCAGACACCCTTGCCTACACTCAGCATAACACAAACAAACTTCTGGGCCGCCTTAAGGGAGTTGACGGTCTTAAAACAGGTTACATCGATGAATCCGGCTACAACCTTGCCCTCACAGCTAAAAGGGAAAACACCCGTTTTATCAGCGTAACAATGGGTGGTCCCGGACACGGCACATCAGAAGGCAACCGCTACAGAAACGCAGACGGAACTAGCCTTATGACATACGCTTTTTCGAATTTTGCCGATTACATTGCACCTGACCCTAAAAGCAAAAAGGCCCACAAGTACACAGTGGCACTTTTGGGAACAAAAGAAAAATCCTTAAATCTTGTTCCTGCAAAAGATGAAACATTTACTGTCCCTTTCATTACAGGTTCAAATGTTAATGATTCAGTTGAGGCTGTAAAAGTTTCAGTTGAACTACCTCAATTCATTGAAGGCCAGTGTAATGTGGGTGACCAGTATGGCACAATAACTTACTCTATTGGAAAAAATGAACTTTACCAGCTGCCTCTTGTGGCAGACAGAAGTACCAGTCCTTTAAAGGGACTTGCAAAAGCCAGGGCTAAAGGATTTGCACTTGTTATAAAAGCCTTTGCCCCTGAAAAATAAAATTTAACTGGTAAAAAAAGGGCCCGCTTGTAAAAAAGCAGGCTCTTTTTTTATTTGATTTTTACGAGTTTTAATGGATCTACAGGCTTGCCGTTTTTGTAAACAGTAAAATGCAAATGGTTTCCGGTTGAATATCCTGTTGTTCCCACAAGTCCTACCTGGGTACCCTGTTTTACAACCTGGCCCTTCTTTACACTGATTTTGCTCATGTGGCCGTAGAGGCTCTGGTATCCGTCTTCGTGTTTTAGGATTACGTAATTTCCGTAAAGGTTTGACCAGCCAGCAACAGCAACAGTTCCCTTCATGGAAGCTTTGATTACAGTTCCCTTAGGGCAGGCAAAATCTACACCCTTGTGGTTTGAAGCAGCACCTGTTATAGGATCTTTTCTAGGTCCAAAGTAAGAAGAAATTCTGAATTTTGCAGAAATCGGACAAATCCATTTTTCTGTGTCACCCATGGCCTTTTTAAGGGCAGCTGCTTCCATTTTTGCGCCAGGAATAAAAAGTTTTTGGCCGGCGAAAAGCGTATCTGAAGACAAATCGTTTACGTCAAGAATGTCTTCTATTTTTGCACCGTATTTTGAAGCAATTATAGCGAGTGTGTCACCCTTTTTTACGGTATGATACAGACCGTCTGTAGAAGGAATGACCAGTTTCTGGCCCACAAGGATTTCCCTTACGTTAGAAATATTGTTCAGGGAAATAATTGAAGAAATATTTGAAAGACCGAATTTTTTGGCAATACCAGAAATGGTGTCTCCGTTTTTAACAGTGTAATTTTTAAAAGTAACAGGGTCTTTTATCTTTACTCCTTCAAAAAGTGAAAGTCCCGCCTGGTCAAGCAGCATGCCGTTTTCGTCAACAGCTTCTTCTTCCATGGCAAAATCCAAAAGCTGATTGTCCAGATATTCCATAAGGGCACCGTCCCTTTCTTCAAAAGAAACAATGTCTGCCTTGCTTTCTAGAGAATCCAAAATGCGGGAAACAAAAAATGGAACGCTGGCCACTAAAGCCATTGCCGGAATCAGCCACCAGAATCTGGATGAAGCTATAAAAAGGTGCTTTGCATAAGAAGCAAGAGATTTTATATTTTGAATGATGACTTTAAAAGACAAATCTTCCCTTTCCAAATTTGCGCGGGAATTATATAAAAAATCATCATAAGAAATGCTTTTTTCCTTTCTTAATTTAAAAATCTTAAAAGGCTTTTTTTGCTTTTTTTCCGGATATAAATTGTAGTTATAGCTGATTATTTCCATATAATTAATATCGACATTTGCAAAATGACTTATTAGAATATTTTTTAGATATGGGCGCCTCTTGAAACTGCAAATCCCAAAAGTAAGTTTGAAAAAGCTCCCTTGTATCAAAATAAAAAAAGAGGCAGCACTTGAAAAATAAATTAAAAAATTTTTTTTTAACGATTGCAGTTTTTCTGGTATTGTTCACCATTTTAAAATCCTGCATTCCTGAAACTTTTAAAATTGACGGCACTTCCATGGAACCAGGCCTTGTAAAAGGTGACAGGGTATGGATGAACCGACTTTCCTACGGATTTTCACTTTTTTTCCTGGACCACCTCTTGCTTCAGTGGCAGGAACCGCAAGTTGGTGACATTGTAATTTACCGCATGAACGGTCATTATGTTATTAAAAGATGTGTTGCTGTGGCAGGCACGTCGCTAGAATATTCAGCAAAAGATGGTTATAATTTGATTGTTGGAGAAAAAACTTATCCGCTTTCGGAAACTCAGTATCACCACATGTTTTTAAGCAAGGCTGTTCCCAAGGGAATGGTTTTGTGCATTGGTGACAACTACAAAAGTTCCATAGATTCAAGAACTTACGGTTTTGTTTCCACAAAAGACATAATCGGCAAAATTATTAACAGGTAGATTTCAGGTAGTTTTTATGCAGACAAACGGATTTTTCAAAAAGGCAAAATTATGGATTGTTTTTACTCCGCTTGTAATTTTTGCCCTTGTAATTCTTTTTAGATTTTTAAGTCTTTCTTTTATGGATGCAGCCAGTGAAACAGGAGAAAAAGTTTCTGTGGAAAGAGGTTCCATTGTTGACAGAAATGGAAAACCTTTAGCCGTTCAGTCAGTTTACTATCATTTTGGAGCAACACCAAAAGTCATAAAAGACAGGGAAAAATTTGCAGACATAGTTTGCCCTTACATCAACTTAAGCAAGGAAGATTTGCTTTTAAAACTCGAAGAAAACGCTTCATCAAAATTCATTTACATTCAAAAAAACATGCAGCAGGATCAATATGAAAGTTTAAATTCTGCCTTAGCAAAAGAAGGCTTTTCAAATGCAGTTTCTTTTGAAGCCCATGCGGGCCGTGTTTATCCTGAAAACGAACTGGCCAGCCAGGTAATCGGTTACATGGGAACGGATTCAAAAGGATTGAGTGGAATTGAATATTCAATGCAAAGTGAATTGCAGCCAAGCGTAAGCGAAAATCAAAGCGGCACAGTTTTTGGAAACAACGTTTACCTGACAATCGACGCAAACCTCCAGTACAAACTGGAAGAACTTTCAAAAAAAGCAATGGAAGAAACACAGGCCGAAAGTTTGATGCTCATTGCAAGCGATGCAAAAAGCGGCGAAATACTTTCTTACATTTCTTTGCCTGAAGCAAATTTAAATGAATACCCAAGTTCCAAAATGGAAGAAAAAAAAGACAGACCGGCAACAACAAATTATGAACCGGGTTCAGTTTTTAAAGTTTTTTCAATAGCAGCATTTTTAAATTCCAGAAGCATCAGCCAAAATCAGGAATTTGTATGCGATGGAGTTTATGAAAGAGAAACAAACCGCGGCGAAAAAATCCGCATCACTTGTCTTGAACACCACGGTTCCCTTACACCAGAAGGAGCCTTGGTATACTCATGCAACGACGCCCTTGCCCAGATGAGTGAAACGATGGGAACAGAATCATTTCTTGAATACATTCACGACTTTGGTTTTGGAGAAAAGACTGGAATTGAACTGCCGGGAGAAACTAAAGGTTCTGTAAAAAATCAAAATGATAAATTGTGGTCAGCCCGTTCTAAGGCAACCATTTCCATAGGTCAGGAAATTTCTGTAAGCGCCTTGCAGATGGTTCAGGCAGCAAGTGTTATTGCAAACCGTGGCCGCATGGTAAAACCTACACTCATCAAAAAAATTACAGACAAGGACGGTAACGAACTTAAAAGCCACACAATAACATACGGCGACCAGGTAATCCGGGCGGAAACAGCAAATTACATTTTGGACAGCATGAAAAGAACTGCCCAGATAGGAACAGGAGCAAGAGCTGCTTTAGCAGACATTTCAATCGGTGTAAAAACTGGAACCGCTCAAATGGCAGACAGGGTAAAGGGCGGCTATTCAGACACAGACTTTCTTTCCAACTGCCTGGCAATTTTCCCAGTCGAAAATCCACAGATTATTCTTTACATCGTAATTGAAAAAGCAAAGGGCGAAACTTATGCCGGCAGAATTGTTGCGCCAGTAATCAGAGACGCGGCAGATGAAATAATTGACCACTTAGGTCTTACCCGTTCCGGAGCAGCCAGTCTTGAGCATTCAGGAGAAGTTTTTATAAATGATTCCCCTGAAATAATTATAGGAACAAAAATACCGGACTTTACGGGCAGACCAAAAAGAGACCTTTTGCAGCTTTTGGAAAGAGAAGATTTAAATATCCAGATAAACGGTCAGGGCTATGTTGTAAGACAGTACCCAGCAGCCGGCAGTCCAGTTACGGAGAACATGACAATTGAACTCTATCTGGAATAAAAACATAGGCCTTTTTAAAAAACGCTTTCCTAAACTTTTCGAACTTTTAAATCTAAAGGAATACGATTTTTCTAAAAGCGATGAAGATGGCGACAAAATAAAACTTTTTCAAGCAAAAAATTCTCAGGTGTCTGGCATTTTAAATGGACTTCTTTTACATTCAAAATACGATCCTGGCCGCGAAGCAAAAAATCTGCTTTCAAAAATTGATGAAGAAAAATGTCAGGGCATAATATTTTTTTCTTTTGGCCTTGCATACGGACCTCTTGAAGCAGCCCGGACTTTTATGGCTAAGGGCATGGAAGGTCCAGTTTTAATTTTGATTGAAAAAGATAAAAGCTTTCTTGAAGCAGCCCTTTCTGCCATAGATTTGCAACTTCTTTTTGATTACCCCAAACTGCTTTTTATAATTGATGCTAGCGAAAAAGACGCAGAAACTTTGCTGCAAAATTACAAAAAAGAAAATTCTTTTATTTATTCAATTCCATCGCAAGGGGAACATGCAAAAAATTATTATAAAGAAGTGGAATCTTTTTTGGAAAAAAATTCCCGCAAAGAAGAAATAAATTCTGCAACGCTAGAAAAATTTTCCCACCTGTGGCTTAGGAACAGTTTAAAAAACATGCACTACCTTTACCAGCTGGATGGAATAAAAAAATTTTTTCAAAAAGCAAATGATATTCCCTTTACCATTCTGGCAGCAGGCCCTTCGCTAAAAAAAATTTGTCCGCATTTAAAAGAAATAAAAAAGCGTTCACTTTTGATTGCAGTGGACACTGCCCTTCACGCATGCCTTAAAGAAGGAGTGGAACCAGACTTTATAATCATCATGGATCCGCAGTACTACTGCGCCCGCCATCTGGATTTTTTAAAAAGCCCTTCTTCCATTTTGATTTTGGAAAGTGCCGTTTACCCGTCAGTTTTTGACTTTGACTGCAAAGAAAAAGTTTTATGCACATCAATGTTTCCGCCGGGGCAATTCTTTGAAAAAAAAATCGGACTCAAGGGAATTATAAAAGCGGGAGGTTCCGTTACGACAAGCGCCTGGGATTTTGCATTTAAATGTGGAACAAAAGAAATTTTTCTTGCCGGAATGGATTTAGGATTTCCAGGAAAAGAAACACATGTAAAAGGATCTCAGTTTGAAGAAAAAATTCATACTCTTTCCAACAGATTTAAAAGCGCAGAAACTTTTAACATCCAAAGTCTTTTGAGCGGTGGAAAAGTTACTGGAAAAGATTATGACGGAAATGATATTTTTACGGACGAAAAAATGTCTGTCTTTAAGTGGTGGTTTGAAGAAGCCTGCCAGGAAGCAAAAAAAGCAAAGTGCCAGACCTATTCTTTAACTTCTCAAAGTCTTGCTGTAAAAAATATTGAAAAATTTTCCATACAGGACTTTTTAAAAAAGGAAAATCTTGAAGAAAAAAAAGAAAAGTTTTTTAAAGAAGCTGAAAAAGAAAGTCAAAGAAAAAAAGAAAATAGTTTTTCTAAAGAAGACTTTAAAAAACTTTACAAGGCTTTCCAAGAGGATTTAAGTCATTTAAAAGCCCTTGTTTTAAAAGCCCTGGACTTGGTAAAAAAAGCAAAGTCTTTTGTAAATGACAAAAATCTTTTTCAAAAAACAAACGAAGAACTTACAGCCATAGACAAAAATATTTTAACATCTTCTACAAAAGAAGCTGCCGCCCTGATTTTTCCAAGCCAAAGGCAGCTGGAAAAACTTTTGTCACAAAATAAAAATGAAGGAAATGAAAACCCGGCTCTTACAAGTTTAAACTGTAGCCAAATTATTTACAGTCAGCTTTTAAAGGCCCTGAACGAATACATTCAAATGACAGAAAAATACGAAAAAATAAATTTACCTTTCTAAAAAAGCGTTATTTTTTCATTTTTTTTCAAATTCGCTAAAGTCTTTTTTTACCCATCCGATAATTAAAGTGTGCAGGCGATAACTTTAGAGGGTCATTTTTTTTTTGACATCCAGACCTCTAAAAATTATTCAGCATTTTGAGGAAGAACCAGGGCAACTGGTTCTTTTTTTTTCGGGAATAAGACTTTTTGAAGACGCATCCATGGCGCACCTGCTTTGCAAAACAAGTGTCTCTTTTTAAAACCAGCCTAGCCGGCCCTGGAGCCAGGCCGGAGGCCGTCCGAAGGACCGCGCGCAGCAA
>CAVCWN010000088.1:0-20768 GCA_963605975.1 Desulfovibrionaceae bacterium
TGCCCGCTCCACTCCGGAACTAAAGGGCTTCCACGCCCTAACGCAAAAGTTTCCTACTTTCCATCACAAAAGCGTCACACTTTTACCATCAATTTTAATCACCCCATCATCTTGCATACGGCTCAGTTCTCTAGAAACTGCCGACCTTTCTGCACAAATGTACTGGGCAATTTTTTCGCGGGTCATATTCAACTGGATTGTGGCAGTTTTTTGACTTTGCTTTTGATTTGCAAAAAATAGTAGGAGTTTTTCACGCAGACTGGACTGGCTTAAAATCTGGATTTTCTGCTTCATAATGCGGTTGTTGGTTGCAAGAATCTGAATCAAATTTTCCAAAATAATCATGCGGTACTGGCAGGAACAGTCATTTTTGTAATTTTTTCCGGGCAGGTGAAGAAACAAAATTGTGGTGTTCTGGCAGGCATTTATAAAAGTATTTTCGTCGTCTTCGTAGGCAAGCGAAACTCCAAAAAGTTCGCCCGCTTCCACATTTCGCAAAAAAACGATTCCGCCGTCCGGATAAATCTGATTAATCTGGACTTTACCGGAAAGCACGACTCCAGGCACAAAATTTTCAAGATCAGAGCCGACAGAATAAACGCTTTCTTTGTCACAATAATTTTTTGTAAATCCCCGCAGGCAATTTACGGCTTTTGGTAAATCTTCAAATGGAATGCGGTCAAAAAGTTTACATTTTATCAAAAGCTGATAATCAATTTTTAAGGGACTGAAAGATTTTTCGTTATTGATAAAAAGAAGTTTATTCATGCTAACTATTTTATATCGCTTTTAGATTTTTTTTAGAATACCCAGCAAGTTGTCAAAATAACTTTAGCAGATACTCGTAATCCTATAAAAAAATCCCATAAAATATTTGAACTTAAAAGATAAATTTATTAAAATTCAAAATATTTTTTACAGTGACATTGTATGTCACCCAAAATGTTTTATATTAGAAGCACATTTTTTCTTTAAGAGGAAGTTATGACTGACAGTTTTTTACTTTTAGCTCTTGCTATTTTATCTTTAATTGAAATTATATTGCTTTGCATTGTGATTGGAAAAAACAAAAAATCCAATGCTGAATCTTTAACGGAAAAATTTTCACTTTATGAAAAAACGTTAAAAGATGAATTTGAACGAAACCGTAAAGAACTTTCTGAATCAAATTCCATAACACGAAAGGAAAACAACGCTGCTCTTATAAACTTCCAGAATTCCATGACAGGAGCTTTTTCAAATTTAATGTCACTTTTGTCACAGCGGTTAGACACTCTTACAAAAACAACCCAAGACACTTTACTGCACCAGCAGCAGTCTGTTCAAACAAGTTTAAAATCAATTCAAGACAGTAATGAAAAAAAACTTGAGGAAATGCGCGTAACTGTTGATGAAAAGCTTCAGTCAACTTTGGAAAAGCGGCTTACCGGTTCTTTTGAACTTGTTACAAAACAACTTGAAGCGGTACAAAAGGGACTGGGCGAAATGCAAAATCTTGCAAGCGATGTAGGTGGGTTAAAACGCGCTCTTACGAATGTAAAAACGGCTGGCGGTATGGGCGAAGTTCAGTTGGAAGCCCTGCTTTCACAAATGCTTTCGCCGGAACAGTTTGTAAAAAATGCTCACCCGAATCCGACTAATGCAAAAAAAGTTGTTGAGTTTGCGGTAAAAATTCCTTCTAAAACCACAGACGGCGACTTTATCCTTTTGCCAATCGATTCAAAATATCCGGCGGCAGTTTGGGACAAATTGACTCTTGCCTATGAAAATGCAAACAAAGAAGAAATTGAAGCACAAAAAAGGGCTCTTGTTACGGACATTAGAAGAATGGCCAAAGACATTAAAGAAAAATATATTGAAGTTCCTTACACAACGGATTTTGGACTTTTATTCTTGCCATTCGAAGGTTTATTTGCAGAGATTATGCGCATTCCCGGTCTTTTCCAGCAGATTCAGGACGATTTTAAAGTTACCATTGCAGGTCCTACCACTCTTGGAGCTTTTTTAAATAGTTTGCAGATGGGATTCAGGACTCTTGCCATTCAAAAAGAAACTTCTAAAGTCTGGGATTTGCTTGGTTCTGTAAAATCTGAATTTGGAAAATTTGGAGATGTCCTTGCAACAGCAAAAAAGAAACTTGAATACGCAGCTTCTGAAATTACAAAAGCGGAAAATCGTAGCCGGCAAATTGAAAAGAAACTTACAAATGTTACAGTTTTACCAGAAAACAAAAAAGATGAAAGTCAAAGTCTTTTAGATGATTTAACAGATGATTCAAAAGAAACTTTTGTAGAATAACGCGGTAGGCTATGGCGCACCTGCGAAGGCTGTTTCAACAGCCGAAGCAGAAGAAAAAAGGCACACAAATTGTGTGCCTTTTTTCTTTGAGGGTTACCGAAGTGCAAAACAGCCGACGGCAGACGTAATGAGCAAAGCGAATGAAGTCTGCCGGACCGCCCAAACCACTTTTTCCTCCATATACTCCATATAATAATAGAATTTTTTCAAATTTTTTTTAATTAGCAGTGGCTAACATATTGACATTTTTCTTACTAAAATTAAATATGTAGCTTGAAAGAAGGAGCAAGCTATGCCATTAACACTTTGTAGTACAGGAGATGTTAGGACCGTTAGAAAAATCGGTGGTTCTCAGGAAGTAAGGCAGCACCTTATCGATATTGGTTTTACGGAAGGCAGTGAAGTTACCGTTATCAGTTATTTGAGCGGTGATTTGATTGTTAAAGTGAAAGATTCAAGAATTGCCCTTGATAAAGCTATGGCAACAAAAATTTTAGTCTAATTTCTTATTTAAAATCATTCCAGTCGACTTTTATTATCTGATAGGAGGCATAAATGAAATCTTTGAAAGAAGCGCGTGTAGGCGAAACTTTGACTGTTAAAAAAATTAATGGTCAGGGGGCTGTAAAACGTCGCCTAATGGATATGGGTTTTACAACAAATTGTGAAATCTATATTAGAAAAGTGGCTCCACTTGGTGACCCTGTTGAAATCACTATTCGTGGATATGAACTTACTGTTCGAAAAGATGATGCCGAAATCATCATGGTAGAATAGGAATCGTTTTATGGCTGCCTTCCTTTTGCGAAAGGCAATTTTTTTAAGCTTAGAGTTAGATAAAACTAACTACAACTAACAAAATTTCAATTGAAGAGGATTTTTTTATGAAAATCGCACTTGCGGGTAACCCAAACTGTGGTAAAACGACAATGTTTAACGCTCTTACTGGCGCTAATCAGTACGTAGGAAACTGGCCGGGAGTTACAGTTGAATACAAGGAAGGTAAAACTAAGACAAACAAAGACCTTATTGTAACTGACCTTCCTGGTATTTATTCACTTTCCCCTTATACAAATGAAGAAGTTGTTTCTCGTGATTATTTAAGAAGTGATGAAGCAACTGCAATTATCAATATTATTGATGCTACAAATATTGAACGAAACCTTTATCTTACTACTCAACTGATTGAACTTGGTAAACCCGTTGTAATTGCCCTGAATATGGTTGATGCCCTTAAAAAATCTGGCAACACTGTTGATTCTAAAAAACTTGCCGAAAAATTGGGCTGTACAGTTATTGAAACTGTTGCTTTGCACAATAAGGGTGTAAAAGAAGTTACTGATGCTGCGGCTGAGGCTGCAAAAAATGGCACAAAAGTTCCTGCTGCATGTTTTGCAAAGGACGTTGAAGCTGCAATTTCTGAAATCACTGCCCTGCTCCCTGGCACTGTAAAAGAAAATCTTAAGAGATGGACTGCAATTAAAGTTTTGGAAAAAGATGAAAAAGTAATTGCTGACATTAAACTTTCTGATGTAGACAAGGCTAAGGCACTGGAAATTACAAATAAACTGGAAGCTTCTAAAGATGATGACATTGAATCAATCATCACAAATGAACGCTACAATTACATTATGGAACTTTTGAAGGGTGTAGTCACAAAATCTGGAAAGAATATGACTACTTCTGACAAAATTGACCGCGTTGTTACAAACCGTATCTTGGGTATTCCAATTTTTATTGCTGTAATGTGGTTTGTTTACTGGGTTGCTGTTTCTACTGTTGGTACAATGGGTACAGACTGGGCAAATGATGTTTTGTTTGGTGAATGGATTCAGGGCGGAACTCAGACTCTACTTGAAAACGCTGGTGCTAATCCGGTTTTGATTGACTGTGTTGTAAACGGTATTTTGGGTGGTCTTGGTGCAGTTTTGGGATTTGTTCCTCAGATGGCTGTCCTCTTCCTCCTTCTTTCTATTTTGGAAGATGTAGGATATATGGTTCGTATCGCATTCGTTATGGACCGTTTGTTCCGTAAGTTTGGACTTTCCGGTAAATCATTTATTCCATTATTGATTTCTTCTGGATGTGGTATTCCTGGTATTATGGCCAGCCGTACAATCGAAAACGAAAACGACCGCCGTATGACAATCATGACTACAACCTGGATTCCTTGTGGTGCAAAACTTCCTGTAATCGCTATGATTGCGGCAATTCTTGCTACAAAGTTCACTGGCGGAAACGCTTCTTGGGTTGGTCCTTTGATGTATTTGATTGGTATTGCTTCTGTTTTGATTGCAGCAATCATGCTCAAGAAAACAAAGCCTTTCCACGGTCCTGCCGCTCCATTTATTATGGAATTGCCACAGTACCATATTCCACAGCTCAAAACTGTTCTTCTTCACACTTGGGAACGCCTCTGGTCATTTATCAAAAAGGCCGGAACTATCCTCTTCCTTGCTTGTCTTGTAATGTGGTTCCTTTCAAGCTACGGTTGGCAGCCTAACACAAAAGAAGTTACTCAGGCTGATGGAAGCGTTGTAGAAGTTGAAGCTGAAGGTACATCTTTTGGTCTTTGTGATGCTGATAATTCAATCATGGCTAAAGTTGGTGGAGTTCTCCGCTACGCATTTATTCCTTTGGGATTTGGTAATGAAGATGGTGGCTGGCAGTGTGCAGCTGCTTCACTTTCAGGTTTCTCTGCTAAGGAAGGAATTGTAACAACAATGGGTGTTCTTGCCGGTGCCGATGATGCTGATACTGAAGCTTTGGCAGGTGCTGGAAGCGTCGCTGATATTGACCTTGAAGCTACTGATTCTGCTGAAGATTCTGCTGTTGGCAAAGTTGTGATGGAAGAAGCCGAGGAAGAAGAAGGAAATGCTAAAAACGCAGTTGATGCAATTGCAAAGTGGTTCCCAACCGCTCTTGCCGCATTCTGCTTCCTTTTGTTCAACTTGCTTGATTCGCCTTGTTTGGCTGCAATTTCTACAATGGCAAATGAATTGAATAATCGCAAATGGTTCTGGTTTGCAATTCTCTTCCAGAATTTGTTTGCATACATTGTAACTATGATGGTCTTCCAGATTGGTTCACTTTTCAGCGGTGCTTCGTTCGGAAACGGATATTCTGTAGTTGCCCTGATTATTGCATTTATCTTCCTCGCTGCATTCCTTTTTGGACTTTTCCGTCCAAATCCTTACGAAAAAAAAGCTAGAGCATAAAAATAGTTTTCAAACTGTCTGAACTTGTTTTAGAATCTTTTTATAATGAGATTCCGAAACAAGTTCGGAATGGCAGAAAGACGTTAGCCTGACAAAGAAGCGTCACCCTGAACTTGTTTTAGAGGAGTTTTTTATGATTGCGACGATTATTGTGATAGCCCTAATTATTGCTTATTCCGCTTTTGTAATTGCCAACTATGTAAAAGAGCAAAAAAAAGCGAAAGAAAAAGGCATTCCAAAAGGTTGCTACGCCTGTGCCGCTTTTAAAGGCGGTCAGTGTCCCAGTCATAAAAACTGCGGCGGAAATCCTTGCGGTAAGAAAAAATAATTTTTAGAAAACTGCCTCTTTTTTGCGGGCAGTTTTTTTAATTCTTGCTAAGCCATAAAAAAGCCCCATCGAAGATTTTTTTTTAAATCGAGGAGTAAAAAATGATAAACGTAATTTTGATTTTAATTGTCGCTGTAATCGCCTTTTTTGCAATCAGATTTACAGTCAAAAAGATGCAGGGAAAAGCCGGCTGCTGCGGTGGCGGTGGCGAAAATTCTGTGATGGTAGAGCCAAAACATATAGAAAAAATCCTCGGTAAAAAAGAAATCATCATAGACGGAATGAAATGCAAAAACTGTTCTTCCAGAATTCAAAACGCCCTAAACTCCCTGGAAAACGTAAATGCCATTGTAAATTTAAAAAAGAAAAATGCCAAAGTGAAATTCGGTCAAGGTGTAACAGACGAACTTTTAAAAAGTACAGTAGAAGGGTGCGGTTACAAGGTAGTAGAAATTAGATAAAAACAGCAGACATATAGCCGAATTTAAAACGCGGAAGAAATCTACAAAATTAAAAATAAAATTTTATTTTTGGGCCAAACTCTTTTTCTTAAACGGCGATTCCGCACTTCGGTAACCCTCAAAGGAAAAGTGCCCACAAATTGTGGGCACTTTTCCTTCTGCTTCGGCTGTTGAAACAGCCTTCGCAGGTGCTCCAATGCCGGGCCTGTTTTTTATAAAAAGATTTATCTTTCAAAATTAGAAATACTTTTTCAATTTTTTCCACTAATCAAAATCGAAATTACATGATATAATAGCGAAACAACTTATACAAAGCTTTCTTGTTTTACAAAGAGGATATTTTGAAGACTTTTAATTTTATTTTAGACAAAAACAGTAAAATTAAACTTTACTTTCAACTCTACCAGCAAATTTGTGATCAAATTTTGTCTGGTGAAATTCCTCTTGGAACAAAACTTCCCTCTGTAAGGGCACTTTCTACACAACTGGGTACATCAAAAAATACAGTTATAAAAGCCCTTGAAGCTTTACAAAAAGACGGTTTTTTAATTTCAAAAAATAAATCTGGTTACTATGCAACTATTCCAGAAGAAAAAAAGGTAACTTCAAACATAGTCGAAGCAGAAATTTCCGAAACAAAAAATGACAAAATCTCTAAACAAAAAAATTCAATCATTACAGTTGACGATATTTTACAAAAGGCTTCGACACTTTCTGCCACCCCTTTAGATTCTTATTTGACTGCCCCAGAAGAAAAAAATATTCCGGAAGCCACTTATCTTTCTACAGAAGAAAAGTTTTCAAAAGAATTTTCTGATTTACCTCCAGTAAGTGAACTTCTTTCAGCCGAAGAAAATGAAATTATTTTTTCCCCAGAAAATTCTTCTCCATTAGAAAAAAACGAAGATGAAAAAGAAAATTCTATTAAGAAAAAAATATTAAAAACATATTTGTCCGTTTTAAATTCAGACGGTTTTTCTGAACTTAACAAAAGTGAAATTAATTTTGATTTTGAATATTCAATAAAAAATTCTTTTTTGTACAAAAATCTTTCACCTGAAAATTTAAATTTTGTTTACGAAACAAATATTTTTAATTTATTAAAAAATATTTCTAGTTTAACTCTTTTCAAAAACCAAAACATTAAAACTGCTGAAGAAAAACCACAAATTCACGGCTTACTTCATAAAGCAAATGTTGTAAATTTTATAAATAAAAATCCATCACTTGCTTTAACTTTTAATTTTTCACCTTCTTTAAAACAAGACGAAAAAATTCTTTCTGCCTTAAAACAAAATAATTTTTCCATAGAAAACCTTGACTGCAATTGCCTTGATGAAGATTTTATTTTTTCTAAAAATGCATCTTTTTTAATTTTAAAAAATCAAGATTTTCTTACAGAAGATTTTTTAGAAAAACTTTTTAAAAACGATTCAGTTAAAAATAAAAACACTTATATTTTTTGTTTAACAAAAGATGAAATTAAATTTTATTCTCCTAAAATAATTTATCTTTCAAGTCTAGCACCTTTTACTAACAGTAAAATAAATTCTTCTTGGGCCCTTCTTTCAAAAGAAATTTATGTTGAATATAGAAATAAATTTTTACAGGACGATTCAGGACTTTCTTTAATTGATAAATCTTTTTGTGCAAAATTTATTTCTTCTTTAAATGAGCAAGTGTAAAAGTGCGTTAAGGATTGTAGGGGCGCCGAAGGCGTTCCGGAGCGCAGCGGAGGAATGAAGCGAAAGCGGAACCCCGAAAAGCCTGGAGGGGCTGTTTTGTAAATTTTATTTTTTTCTTAAAAAATTTTCTTATTTTTAAAATATTTTTTAAATTTCAAAAAAATTAAACAGCCCCTAACGCCCATAAAAAAAAATTAATACAATGTTTCACCCAAAAGTCTTGCTGCCAAATTTACTGCCATTTGCGCGGTAGAATTTCTGTTATCAAGAATCGGATTCACTTCAACAATTTCCATAGACTTAACCATATTAAGAGCGGCCATTTCTTCCATAAGAATCAGCGCCTCACGGTAGACCATTCCCCCTGGAACCGGCACACCCGTCCCCGGAGCGATTGACGGATCAAGCGCATCCATATCAAAACTAATGTGAACAACATCAACACGTGTTTTAAAAAACAGTTTCACTTTTTTAACGACTTCAGCGAAACCCATTCGGTCTATGTCGCTAACGGTAAAAACTGTAACTCCCGCTTCATGCATCAATTTTTTTTCACCAGGATCTAGATCACGGCAACCAACAAAACAAATATTTTCCGGATTAACTTTTCGTTCACTTTCGTAAATGTTAACAAGTTCTTTTAAACCATAACCCGCACTTGCTGCAAGACACTGACCGTGAATATTCCCAGACAAAGTTGTTTCTGTTGTATTAAAATCGCCGTGTGCGTCCACATAAAGAACACCCAATTTAAGATTTTGTTTTTTACACCAGGCGTGAATTCCTGCAAGAGACCCCATTACAATCGAATGGTCACCTCCAAGCATCAGTGGAAATTCATCATTGTTAAGGATTTCTTCAACACGACCTGCCATTTCTGTGCACGCATCCACAATCGGTTTAAGATATTTTGCTTTAGGATTATTTCCCGCTTCAACATATTCTTGAGGAATTGTTTTTACAACATCCTGATTGTAATTTACACTATGCCCCAAACTTTCAAGTTTTGCCCTTAAACCAGCAAGCCGAATTGCAGAAGGTCCCATATCCGAACCGTGACGTTTTCCTCCATAATCAAGAGGAACTTCAAGTATGTGTACTTTCATTTTTTCTCCTTTCAAGAAGTAGTACTATAATAGCAAAACTTCCATTTAACATTTAGTCTTTTAAAATTCAAAAATTTTATCGCGATGCAAATGTCCTAATTTATAAAGAGCTTCTTTTACAGAACAATTTTTATTTTCTTTCATAAATAAATTCAAATCTGACAAAAACCTATTCATAGAAAAATGCTGGAACACAAAAACATTATCCCAATAAATTTCTTTTTCCTCTGAATATTTTGATTTTATTTCATTTCTATATTTTTCAAAAATTCCTTTTTCTTTCAACTCCGCATATCCAATTATCCACAATTGAGTTTTAAAAGAATTTTCATCTGCACATTCAATTAAAGATTTATGGAGTTCAGCTGTAATTTCTGCCATTTGAATTTGACTTTCTTCCAAAAGTTTTTTTATATTTTCACTTCCATTGTTTTTAATATATTTTAAATGTTTCGTCTTTGCCGAATGAATTGGTGTCTTATTCGAAATGATTACATTTTTTCTAAAATCAATTTGAAATTCACTGTTTCTCTTAAAAAAACCATCTGCAATTCTTCCGCTTTGACCAACCAGATATTTTCTATTCTTTTCCAGTTGTTCTTCCTTTCCAGGATTGTCGCCCACCACAATCAATTTTATTTCATCAGTTTCAGTGAAGTCATCATAAGAAGTGTTATAAACAACAGTATTTTCTAAAGGATATTCAGGCGTATCTTCCTTATAAGCCCCTTTTTGTAAAGGGCGAAGTTCTTTTTCATTTCTTTTTACTTCTTCACAAATTTTTTTTAATTTTTCTTTATACAAACAAAATGCGTTCCACTGTTTTTTATTCATTTATTACTCCCGTGAAAAATCTTCCTCTGCTATTTTATAATTCCAATTGTGTTTTGGATAGCGTCCCTTCATTTCATTGCAAATTTCAGGCCATGTATTTTTCCAGAAATTTTCCAAATCAGATGTAATTTGCAAAGGTCTTTTTGCCGGAGACAAAAGTTTTAACAAAACTGGATGTCCTAAAATTTGTGGACTTTTAAAAGTTCCAAATATTCTTTGAATAATTATTTCTGCAAAAGGAATAATTTTTTCATTTTGACTTTCATATTGAATTTTCATTTTATTTTTGTTGGGAAGAATTATTGTTTCCGGAACATTTTTGTCTATTTCACTTCCATCAAAATACCAATACATTGCGTCATAAATATTTTTTTCATTTATTTGATTTTTAAAATCTTTTTGATTTGAACAAAAAGGTAAAAGCCATTCACTGATATTTTCTTTTGCCCTATTTATTTTTTCGTCCAAGACTTTTTCTTTTTTTTCCTGAACATAAAATTTTACCCTTTTAAGAAAAGTTTTTGTTTTTTCAGACATTGGGAGGCAATTTAAACCTTCTTCTTTTACACGATTAGACCAGGCATCAAAATAGTCTTTTTCTTCAACATCTAATTTTTTTGTTGCCAAAGCAATTTTTCCAAAAGCTAGAATTTCATACTTTCTTATTTCCTTCAAATTTTTTTCAAAACAAGTGTGTATTTTTTTTACAGCCCTGGTTTTCATATATTCTTCAGCCAAAGTTGCTTCTATCTCTTTAAATTCAAAAATTCTTCCTACATCTGTACCCGCATCAATGCTTAAAGCTACAATGTATTCAGCATTTGAAAATTTACCTGTACCCATTTTTAGAATTTTTCCAGAATAAAACTGGTACAAATTTTCATCATTTTCTTGACCAGCTGTTTTTTTTACCATCTTTCCCAGTCTATCAGGAAATCCACAAAGCAGTGCATAAGTTGTGGAAAAGTCTGTAGATTTTGTGTTAAATTCTTGTGATAAATTAAACTTTTTCTTAACATTCTGTACCCTAAAAAGGAGATTTTCTTCAGTTTTCTTGCGATTATATTCTGTACCCGTCAAAGAACATTCTATCTCACTTGCAAAAGCTGTGGAAAACTTTTCCTTTCCAAAAGGAATTCCACTTAAAGCAATGCAGGCCGTCCTTATATTTACTCCACAAGTAAGCACCGCTTTTCCCAAATCCGTAATTTTATTTTCCTCAGAAAGACAGTTTAAAACTTTTAGCAATTCTTGTGCAGCAATCCAACTTTGTTCAGCCGGCTTGTCCAGACATTTTATTGAACTAAAATCTTTTATACCCCATTCAGCGCATTCCAAAAGAAAACCACTTAAATCTGCCCTTAAAATTTCAGGCTGATTTTCATCTGCTCTTTTATCTGATTTTGCCCACATTCTGTAGCATTTACCTTTTTGAATACGACCCGCTCTTCCCTTTCTTTGTTCAGCATTAAAAACAGATTCATTTTTTGTAACAAGGCATTCCATTCCTGCTTTTTGATTATATTGACTGTACCTGCAAAAGCCAGAATCCACTACAACAGTAATATCTGGAATGGTTACAGATGTTTCTGCAATCGAAGAACTTAAAATTATCCGCCTTTTTGAATCTGTACCCTTAGACAAAACTTTTTTCTGTTCTTCAAAGGGTACAGAAGAATGTAAAATTAATACTTCTTCTTTAAGACAATATTTTTCAAGATTATTTTTTGTTTGAAGAATTTCCCTTTTTTCTGGCAAAAACACAAGAATATCACCTTTAGAATAATCATCTTTTTTGTTAACAATTTCTAGCAAAAGTTTTTCAATATTTTCACCAGGTCTGTATTCAACTTCAACAGGAAAACCTCTTCCTTCTACAAAATAAGTAGGAACAAAATCTTTATCTTTTTCTATTTCAGATTCTTTTTCTTCAAATTGATTTTTACTTTTATTAAATTCGCAAAATCTTTCCATTAAAAAAATTTTTATTTTATTTACATTGATTGTTGCTGACATAATAATCACAAAAAGATTATCCCGCAACTCCATAGCGTCACACAAAAAAGAAAGTGCTAAATCTGTATACAAAGAACGCTCATGAAATTCATCCAGTACAACAACATTCACTCCTTCAAGTTCCGGATTACTTTGAATTTTCCTAATAAAAAGAGCTTCTGTCATTACAGTAAATCTTGTTTCTTTAGAAATTTTAGAATCAAGATGCACCTGGTATCCACAAGTTTTTCCACAATCTTCACCAAGTAAATATGAAACTCTATTTGCAATATTTAAAGCTGCAATTCTTCTAGGTTCCAGCATGTAAATCGATTTAGAAAAATTTTTCAAAAGAGCCAAAGGAATTGCTGTAGATTTTCCCGCTGCCGTTTCTGCATTTAAAATTAAAAATCTACTTTTTGAATTTTTCAATTTTTCACAAATATCATCCAAGTATCCATAAATTGGAAGATTTTTTATTTTATCCGTATAAGAATTATCTTTTTCCATAACAAAAAATCAGGACATTTCTAAAAATTTAATTTTCAAAAAAATCACGTCAATTACAAAACAAAAAAAAAGCCACTGAAAAATTCAGTGACTTTTTATTAAGCAAATATTTTAATTGATTTTTACCAATTCAATATCAAAAGCAATAAATGCGCCACCTTCAATACCTGCCTGTGGAATTCCATCGTCACCATAAGCATAATCAGAAGGAATAACAATTGTACGCTTTTCGCCCAACTTCATATCCTGAACCATAATGTCAAAACCTGGAATCATCTGTCCACCGTCAGTTGTAAATTCCAAAGGACCTCTTCCGGCTGACTGGTCAAACAAAGTTCCATCAACTAAATATCCACGGTACTCAGTAGCAACATTTTTTCCGCTGCCACATTTGTCACCCTTTCCTTCAGCAGTGATTTTGAAATAAATTCCATTTTCATCTTTTTCAAAACCAGGGAAATTCTTTTCAACTTCAGCAATTCTTTCTGCAGCCTTAGCAGCCTTTTTTTCATTTATAGCGTTTTTAGCAGCAGGTAAAAGTTTGTCAAAATCTTCTTGAGTTGCAGAAAAAGCTTCAGCATCTTTACCCAAGCGGTAAATTGTTACCTTCTTGATAAGGTCATTTTGCTTCATTTTATTTACAACTTTCTGACTGTCATTATCTACAACAGCACCAAAAATTGTATGTTTTCCATTAAGCCATTCTGTAGGAATAATTGTAATAAAGAACTGGCTGCCATTTGTACCCATTCCATCTCTTCCAGAACCAGCATTTGCCATTGCAAGATAACCTGGCTTGTCAAAAGTATATTTTTCTACAATTTCATCTGGAAACTGGTAACCAGGACCTCCTGTACCATTACCTCTAGGGTCACCACCCTGAATCATAAAATCCTGACTGTCACCATTTGCCTTAGAAATTACACGGTGAAACTTAAGACCATCATAATAAGGTTTTCCCTTTGCTGCATCCATTTTACCTTCTGCTAAAGCAACAAAATTTGTTACTGTAAGAGGGCAATCCTTGTAATACAATTCAAGAACTATATCACCTTTGCTAGTTTCCATTACGGCAAAAACGCCTTCCTTTCCTTCAAGACTCTTTGGCATACATCCTCCAAAAGATAATAAAACTGCTCCAAAAAGAAGCAAAGTTAAAAATTTTTTCATATTTTACCCTTCCTTTTTTTATAATTAAAACTGACTCTTATACCAGGTAAACAAAGCTTCAACTCTTGAACCAATTGATTTATTCATCTTTTTTTCAAGAACACCTATCTTTGGAAAATTAGCCCTTCCCACAAGGTAAACCAAAACTTCATCCCCACAATCAGTAATAACCATATTCATTTTAAGGTTATTTTTATCCACACACTTTATCCAACCCATACAAACATCTTCAAGATTGTTAAAGCTTGCACTAACTTCTTCTGCGGTCTGGTTATATTCAATACTGTAATAAAGCTCTCCTAACCCCTTATCTTTCAGCATACAATAAAGTTTTTTCTTATCCGCAGAACCTTCCACATCATCATCAATTCTTGTGTAGTCAGTAGCGCTTTTTATTGTATATGCTTCCTTATACAAAGTTTCCCACATTTTATCAGTATTAGAATAATATTGAATTCCCTTCATTGTACTAATAGAACGTAAAACCCTGGAAGAATATTCAATATCCGCAGAAACACCGGTTTTTTTAACCAAATCTTTCTTATTCAAAAGATAAAGATATTCAATCACATAAACAGGATTTTTTTCCTTATCCCAAAAAGCAGGTATTTTTTTAGACAGCGGAGTATTTGGAATAAGATCAAGATTATACTTATTAGAACCATACTTATAAGTTGTAATATAAGTATTTTTTTTCAATTCATCATAAGTTTCCTTTCCAACAAGACTTTTTGCATCGTAAGCAAAAGCTGAAACAGTTGTTGTAAAAGCTAAAACGCTTATCAAAAAAGCCCTAATAATTCTCTTCATAAAAAACCTTCCGTTAAGTTTATTAGCGCACACCGTTATAATAAACGCGTACCTGCTTATATAAACCATCACCTTCCGATTTGGTTTCAATATCCGGAATATCATTTAAAGTAGTATGAATTAATCTTCTTTCAAAAGGATTCATTGGTTCCAAAAGAATAGAAGACTTCTTTTGCCTAACCTTATCTGCCGTAACATAAGCCAGGCGAACCAAACTTTCTTCGCGGCGAATTCTATAATTTTCGCTATCAAGAATAATTCTTACATCTTCTCTACCAAGATGACCTGCATAAACATTTACAAGCAGCTGCATTGCATCAAGATTTTTACCCTTTCTACCAATAAGAATTGAAGAACTTGAACTAGAAATTTTAATTCCAATTTTCTTTTCTTCACGGAACATAACTTCAACTGTAACCTCATAACCCATTTTTTCAATAAGTTCAGTTACAAAATCAGTAATCTTTTTCTCAAATTCATCTTGTGGCAGCGGATTTGCAATAGCACCACTATTTTTTATAGATTTAGAATCATTTGCACTATAGTCAGATTCAGAAGATTCGTGAGTATCCAAAGTGTGAACTCTAATTTTCACATAACCTTTTTTGAACAAAGACTTTTTCTGACTTTCCAAAATTTCTACATCAAACTTATCTTTTTCAAGACCAAGTTCTGCAGCCGCCTTTTCAATAGCTTCTTTTTCATTTTCAGCTTCAAATTCGTATATCATTTTATACCCCTGTTTTTTTTCTTTTGGGCGTACCCTTCGTGCTTTGCACAAAGGGCCGGGCTTTCCGGGGTTCCGGCCTTCGCCTTCAAAGACGCCCGCTTGCGGTCGTCTTCACCTTCGGTGCCCCTCCAATCCCTTACGCACTTACAGAAAAGTTTTTTTGTTAAACCTAAAATCACACATTTTAGCGTGACTTCTTTTTTCCACCCTTAAATTTTGCTTCGTTTACATTAACATTCTTCTGGTTAGATTCCATTTCTTTTCTTTTTTTCTTAGTAATGGCGTTTATAATAAACTGCTGTCCCATCTGAAGAATATTACTTGTTGTCCAGTAAAGCAAAAGTCCACTAGGAACATTATAGAACATAAAGAAGAACAGAATTGGCATTCCGTACATCATAAAAAACATTTGTCCCTTGCTTTGACCCGCCGTTGAACCACCATACTGTGTAATAATTCCATTTAAAAGCTGCGAAATAAGATAAACAAAAGGTAAAATACGCAAATTATTCTGTGTAAGACCAGTAATTACCTTTATATCCTTATTCCATGAAAGAATACTATCACCCCTAGAAAGGTCATCAATCCAACCCTTAACAAAACTTGCACCACGGAATTCAAAATAATTGTTAAACACATTAAACATGGCAAACAAAATAATCATTTGAATAATCATAGGTAAACAACCGCTTGCCGGATTATATCCAGCCTTTTGGTAAAGCTTAGACATTTCTTCATTAAGCTTTTGTTTATCGTTTGCATATTTATCTTGAATTTCCTTAAGCTGAGGCTGCAACTGTTGCATTTTCAAAGTACCAGTCGCAGATTTTTTGTTCAGAGGGAAAAGCAAAATCTTAATAAGAAGAGTAACAATAATAATTGAAATACCCCAGTTCTTTACAAGTTTATAAATCTGCTCCATTGCCCATTTAAGAGCAATTTCAATCCATGAAAGCATACCACTTGTTCTAATTGCGTTATTAAATTTTGCATTAACAAGTCCCCATGAATTTTTATCAGAAGAATTATAAACTACAAGATCTTTTTCATTTCTTGGACCATTGTAAATATAATATCTATCAACAGCCTTTTTTTCTCCAATATCATTTCTTGTAAGATAAATCTGGCTTGTACCCTTTTCACTTGAAGTTTCACTAAAAGTTTCAACCTTTGAAGACATTTTTGTCATATCTTCAGGCTTTATCAATGTAATGAAGTATTTTCCTGCAACACCAGCCCAAGAATAATCCTTACTATAATTTTTAGAAGAAAGAGTTTTTCTAAATTTCTTATTTCCGTTTAAAGCAACATATTCACGCACTTCATATCTATCTTTCTTTCTGTCATAGCGAGGACCAATCTGAGGAGCACTTCTTAACTGGTAAGACTTATTTACAATTGAAGATCCACCATCAAATCCTACATCAAGAGTAAAAACATAATCATTTGGATGGAAAGTATATAATTTTGAAATCTGAATTTTTTGACCTTCAATAATTACATCCTTATAAAATCCAATTGTATAATCATCAATTTTTTTAACATTAAAAATTTCATTTAATACATTTTTACTTTCACCAATAGAAATAGAAAAGGCCCTATTTGTTGAACTAATATTGTCTACCATTTCAACACCATGTCCTGTATCTGTATCTTTGTGTTCAGTCAATTGATAGCTTACAATGTCTCCGCCCCTATTTGTAAACTTAACAAGAGCTTTATTTGTTTTAATTTCAAAAAATTCTTCATTTTCTTCAATTTCTGAAACATTTTCACTTTCAGTTGATTCTTCATTTACAACATTTGAATCAGCTTCAACAATTTCTTTTTCTTCATTAACAACTTCTTCTTGTTCTACAGTCTGTGTAGTTTGATTTTTCTCAGCATTTGCCATTTGTCTTGGCATAATTACCTTTGTCTGAACAACAAGAGAAACAATTAATACAAGAGAAGAAAGAACAATAGCTAAGATTGTTTTTTTATCCATATTTTTTCCTTTTTTCAAACCAATATTTTGGAACTGGATCATATCCACCTTCAAAATAAGGATTGCATCTTAAAATTCTTTTAAACGCTAGAAATAAACCTTTGAAAGGTCCATGCTTTTTTATTGCTTCAATAGCATAGTGGGAGCATGTTGGAGTATATCTGCATTTAGCTCCAAACAAGGGAGAGATACAAATTTGATAAAAGCGAATTAAAAGGCAAAAAAAATTCCCTAGAATTTTATTTATACCTTTAGTAAACCAGCTTTTTCGCATAATTTAGTTATTTGTTCACACCGCGAGAGGAACGTATCTTTTCCAGGATAAATCAAAATTAAAATGTCATATCCGGTGTTCAGGTGTGATTTTAAGAATCGATATGCTTCGCGACTACATCTTTTGCTTCTGTTTCTTTCAACCGCATTTCCATAGCCACGTGGAAGTGGAAACCCTATTCTATTAAATTCAGAGCCATTTTCTTTATAAAAAAGTTTTGCTCCAAAAATTCCCACAGAATTTCCTTTTCTAAAAACTTTTTGGATTTCGTTAGGACGCTTAAGATGTTCACACTTCCTAAAACGTCCTTTTTTTAACAAATCCATATCCATCCCTAAGACCTAACTATCAGTAAGGCTTCTTTTCGTCAGAAATTGAAAGCTTATGGCGTCCCTTAGCTCTTCTTCTTGCAAGAACAGCCCTTCCCCCACGAGTTGCCATGCGAGCACGGAAACCAAATTTTCTGTTGCGCTTTACTTTGCTTGGTTGATATGTACGTTTCATTGTCCACCACTCCTATCTAAAAATAAATTGTTTTCTAAAAAAGTAAAGAATAATATCATTTATTTTCTTTATTGGTCAACATATCTTGTTTAAGAGTATCCAAAACATTTTTTAATTCTTCCGGAATTTCAATTTTTTTGTCCGATTTTTTACTTTTTATTTCAGAAAAATTTAATTTTTTTTCAATATTTTCTTGTTCTTTTTCCAATTTTAAAAGATATTCTTTCTTTTGTCTTATAATTTCATCTGTTTTTATTTCATAAGGATTTTTTTTCTTTTTTTTCAAACTTATAGCTAAACTTTCAATCTTTATTTCTTTTGATTTTCTATTTAATCCTACCAAAATATATTTTTTATAAATTTTAAGAAGTTCTATCCACCCTGGATGATCTGCTTCAACAAACAAAATTCCACCCTTAAAATCTACAACTTGTGTGTGACTTGAAAGATTTTTTCCTTCATTTTCATTAAAATCATTTTTTATAGTAGAAAGAACATCTTTCCAAATTTTACAAATGGAATTAGCATTGTTTATATCATTATTGGAAATATTTTCTACAGTTCTATTTATAATATCCTTAAAATTTTCAAATTGTTCGCTCATCTAAAAGACTCCATTCTCCATTTTCAATTTTAAAAACCTTTGTAGAAGAATTAATATACCTTTGATAAGGTTCCTCTGTTAAAAAAGTACATATAAGTTGGTCATAAGGAGGCAGTTTTTCTGTAATGTTTTTTCTTTTTTCAGGATCAAGTTCCAACAAAACATCATCCATTAACAAAACAGGTTTTTTTCCAGAAATTTGGTTGTAATAAATAGCTTGTGAATTTCTTAACAAAAGAGCTAAAAGTCTTCTTTGACCAGTAGAAGCTTTTGGAACAAAATTTTCATTTTTCCTTACAAAAAAAATTCTGTCACGATGAGGCCCACTAATAGTTGTTTTCATAACTCTTTCTGCTTCAAACTTAGATTTTATGTTATCAATTACAAAATCTAAGTTTGGAAGATTTTCTTCATTATGCCATGAAGGAAGATATTTTATTGAAACTCCATCTATTCCCGTAATTTCTTCATAAATTTTTCCAAAAATCTGATTAAAATAAAAAATTGCCTTTTTTCTTTTGTCTTGAATTTCAAGTCCATTTAAAGCAAGTTGATAATTGTAAGTTTCCAGAAGATTATAATCTTCATTTTTTAAACAAATATTTCTGTTTTTTAAAATTCTTTTATATTTTCTCATTAAATCAATGTACAAAACATCATACATGCTTAAAGATTGGTCTATAAAAAATCTTCTTTTTTCAGGTTCTCCAATAACAAAATCCATATCATCGTGACTATATAAAATACAGGGCATCGTATTTATAAGTTCTTTTCGATCTTTTATATATTTACCATCTTTTTCAATTTTTTTAGATAATTTTTCATTTTTTAAAACACTTATTGAAGTTGAATGAGTTACTCCATTTTCTTCAGAATACAAACTTCTTACATTAAAAGAATTTTCACCATTTTTTATTATTTCATTGTCATTATGAGTTCTAAAAGAAGAAGCATAAGAAGAATAATACAAAGCTTCCAGTAAATTACTTTTTCCCTGTCCATTTTGACCACAAAAAAATATTTCTTTATCAGAAAGGTTTATACTTTCATTTTTGAGATTTCTAAAATTATTAAGTGTTAAGCTTAAAAAGGGCACTTTAAAAATTATTCTTTTTGCATTGGCATTATTATATGAAAGTAATCTGATTCAGGTTCACTTTTCATCGTAACAGCCTTCATTTCTTCTGTAAATTCAAAAGCAATTTTATCAGAATTTATAAAACGTAAAGGTTCTTCAATGTAAAGATAATTTAAAGCAATAACATAAGAAGATCCATAATATTCACAAGGAATTTCTTCATCAGCACTACCAAATTCAGACAACTGAGATGTAATTCTTAAATTTCCATCAGAAATATTAAAGAACATTCTTCCAGCTTTTTTATCAACCATCAAGGATATACGTTTAAGAGCTTCAACAAAATCAGCTTTATTTATAACTAATTTATTTTCCTGTTTTGCAGGAATAACTCTTTCATAATTAGGAAATTGACCTTCAAGTAAAACAGAAGCAAATTTATAATTAGAAAAACTAAAAAAAATCATTTTTTCTGCAATAGAAATATTTATATTTCCTTCTTCTGGTGCATGTTTAACAATAATATTAAGAATTTTTGGATGAACAATAGCTGAAGGAAAATCATTTACTCCAGCAAGAATTTGTTTAGTAGCAAAACTTAATCTTCTACCATCTGTTGCTACCAGGTTAAGATTATCTCCCTTCTTTTCAAATAAAACACCATTCATAAAATATCTAGTTTCATCTTCACTTACAGCAAAAGATGTTTGACTAATCATTTCCTTAAAATCTTTAGATGGAACTTCAAAATATGAAAGATTTTCATCAAAATTAACTTCTGGAAAATTTTCTTGAGAAATACTCTTTATTTGAAATTTTACCTTTTTAGAAATAGGTTTAATTTCAACAGAGACAGAAGTATCTTCTCCATTCGAAATTTGGTTAAATTCAGTTTCTCCTGAAGGAAGAGTATTTAATATACCCATAAATTTATCACAAAAAATAGTGGTTGAACCTTCTTCTTCTATTTGAACAGGAATTGATGTTTCAAAATTAACTTTTATATCTGTAGCTTTAATTGTAAGTGTGTTATTGAATGCTTCTAATAAAACATTTGAAAGTATTGAACCTGCATTTTTTGTTGAGATAATTTCCTGCGCAATGGAAATTTCTTTAATCATTAAATCTTTATCAAATGTGAATTTCATAAAAGTCTCCTTTTTCAAGAATCTATTT
>CAVCWN010000089.1:0-2199 GCA_963605975.1 Desulfovibrionaceae bacterium
ACTGGGATGAAGATGCTCTTAACCTTCAAAAAGAATGGGCTGCTTTTTTGCTGGAACACGAAAATCCTTACACAAAGACTGTTTACAAAGATGACCCAGCCCTGGCTATTGTAGAAGTGAATAATGAAAATGGTTTGATGATGGCTTATCTTGCTGGCTGGCTGGAAGATTATAATGGTGACTACTGGCAGGAACTGGAAGACAAATGGAATTTGTGGCTTTTAAAAAATAATCTTACTTATGATTCACTTTCGACTACTTATAATTCTTATTCCAAGTTTTCTAATACTCTTGTTGGTGAAAAGTCACGCTGGTATGTGGAAAATCATAATGGGGCAAAGTTTGAAGCGAAAAACGATGGTAAGGTTACCTCTATCAAGGTTTTGGAAAATGGAAGTGAAGCCTGGCACATTCAGTATAATACTTCAAAACTTTCTTTTAGCGATGACAAAATTTATACTGTAAAATTTTCTGTAAAATCTTCTAGTCCTTCAAAACTGAATGTTTCGATTATGCAGGCTCATGAACCTTGGGCTGGTGCTGGCTGGGGCAGGGATGTAGAAACTACTTCTGAATGGAAGGATTATACTTTTACGGTTAAGGGAATTTCAACTGATAAAAATTTGCGTTTCAATTTTAGCGGCATGGGGCTTTCTAAGGGAACAACTTTTTATTTTAAGAATCTTTCAATTCGTGAGGGTGGAAAGTTTGAATGTGTAAGGAAAGGAAAAAAATCTCTTTCAAGAAGGGACAGTGTTTTGCTGCCTCATTATGAAGAATATAAAACTTTGCCTTTGGAATATAGAAATTTGATTTTGTCTTTCCTTTATGAAACTGAAGAAAATTACTGGCTTTCTATGAGGAATTATTTAAAGGACACTTTAAAATGCCAGTCACTTTTGATGGGAACAGTTGTTGGCTGCAGTACGGCCGCCATTCAGTCATGCTACGATATTATTGATACCCACGCTTACTGGAACCATCCTTCTTTTCCGGGTACAGACTGGGACACTTCAAATTACTATGTGAATAATTTTTCTTTGACAAAGGAAACAAACGGTAACACCCTTTTGAATCTGGCAAAGTCACGCGTTTATGGAAAGCCTTTTTCGGTGAGCGAATATGACCATCCTTACCCTAATCAGTTTTCTTCTGAAATGTATGCCATGATTTCTTCTTTTGCTGCATTCCAGGACTGGGACTGTATTTTTACTTTCTGTTCATGCCTGCCTTCAAAAGCAGACGGTCAAAAGGAAAAAATAACTGGCTACTTTGACCAGAGCAATAATCCGGCAAAGTCTTGCGCTGCTCCTTTTGCTGCAAGGATTTTCAGGGAATTTTTAGTGGAGCCGGCAAAGTTTAAATCTTATGTAAAACTTTCACGTCAAAAGGAAATGGAAAATCTTTATAAGTTTTCAGGCTGGAATATTGGTAATGCTGAAATTTTTGGTTCTTTTGCAGGATTGGCAGCTTTGGGCCAGCTGGGACTTAATCTTGAGGGAGTGACAAGCAAGGAGTTTATAAAGGAGGCTTCTTTGATAGATAAACTTCCAGAAATGTTTATTTCTAATGACCCTGGCATGACTTTTTTTGGCTTTGATGTTGATTGTAATATTTACTGGGACACAAAAAGCGGCGTTTATATTGTTTGCAATGAAAATGTAACTGTAGCTGTTTTGTCTGCTGGGGCTGAACTTTGCGACATTCCTGACAAGTGGAAAAATAATCTGTTGCCGGCTTTGAGCAAGGCTGAGGAAAGGGACTTTACTTCTTTTATGGCTGTAAAGGATTCAAGAACGGCTGGAACAAAGGATGAAAGGTACTTGATTTTTTCTTGCAGCTGGTCTGGAAATACTGGCGAAGCTTTGAGACCTTATGGTCAAAAGGAAAAGTATGCAGATTTTATGACACGCAATAGTGAAAAAATTACTAGTCTTTACAATTGCGGCAGGGGGCCGGCAAAGGCTTTGACTGGAAATGCAGCTTTTACTTTGAATGGTAAACACAATTTGTATAAGGTGGGACTTGACGGTAACAAGGGGGAACTTTTAAAAAAGGATTCTTCTTCTTTTGAACTGTCTTCTTCTATGCAGACTTTGTGGTTCCTTTTGGAATAGATTTTGGGGCATTGTTAAAAAAAGCACTTAAGGGAGCCTCTAAAAATTGCAATTTTTAGAGGCAACTTTGAAAAAGCGACAT
>CAVCWN010000090.1:0-4893 GCA_963605975.1 Desulfovibrionaceae bacterium
GGCCTGGACCACCCGCGAAGCTTGTTTCAACAAGCGAAGCGGAAGAAAAAAGTTCCGCCATTTGCGGGACTTTTTTCTTTGAGGGTTACCGAAGTGGGGAAGGACCGTTGGAAAAGTGACTTTCGCCCAAAAAAATATATGAAAAATCTTTCCTTTATTTGACAAAGCAATAATTGGAAAATATAATGGAAGGGCCGTGGAAAAGCTCTAAAAACTCATTTTTAGAAATTCCATTTTTGGTACAGAAAAAAAATTAAGTTTCTTTTAAAATGTGCCGATATGTAAATATGGTGGTTTCCGCATTAAAAAAAATGCCGCGGAAGCTTAATTCAAGGAGATTTTGAATGAAAAAGGGCATTGTTATTTTAGGTAGCCTTATTCTTGCATTCGCCTTCTGCCTCCCGGCAGTTGCCCAGCCAAGTGCAAAGGCCGTAGAAACAATCGTTATTGATAGTTTCGATGAAGACACTGAGTGGACATGGAATGTTACTTCAAGCCGCTTTGTTGCTGATGGTTATCCTATCGTTAAAAAGTTTGACGGTATGCCGAATTCGCTTCGTGCTTTCTACAAGAATTCTGACAAGCAGATGCAGGTTCTTGGCATAAAGACTGCTTTTGACCGCAAGGGTGACAACTGGTTTGAAATTTATCCTGAAAAAGATGGTCAGCCTTATGAACCTGAATTTTTGGGAACTGTTACTCAGCTGGATTTCTGGGTATGGGGTGGAAATTACAACTATTACCTGGAAGTAATGGTCAGGGATGCTGATGGCCGCATTCATACTCTTGATGCTGGCAGCCTTTTGTTCCACGGTTGGAGAAACATTGTCCTTAATATTCCTACTTCTATCAGGCAGCATTCACGCTACCACGCGGGCCGTCCAAATCTTACTTTTGTAGGATTCCGTGTTCGCACAAGCATTCGTGAAGCTGTAGATAATTATGTTATTTATTTTGACCAGATTAAGTATACAACAAATACTCTGTCAAATATCTATGATGGTTACGAGCTTAAAGATGCAGACTTTGGTGATAGCCAGGACTCTTCTTCTGCTTCTGAAGCTCCAGAAAAATAAAAGGCGGTAATAAAATGAAGAAAATAATTGTATCTTTCTTAGCAGCGTCTCTTCTTTCATGTGCTGCTTTTGCACAGACCAGTATGGCAGCTCCTGATGCTTCTGAAATTGGAAATGACAGTGCACGTCAGGGGCTTCGTGAAGTAAGTGTTGACCGCATGGAACGTGAAGGTTCATGGAATGTTCACATTTCTTCTGATGTTGGTCTTATTACAGGCCGCCTTTTTGATGGAAATCCTTTGGCTAAAGAAGCGCTTGACAATGGTGACGGCGTGGAAGCTGAAGATTCAAAGGTTTTTGGTGCTAAAGTTGAATTTTTTAGACGCGGTGTAAATTCTTTTTACATTACGGCTGCCCGCCCAATCCCTGTTGAAGGTGTTGTAAAAACAGTTTCTTTGTGGGTTTGCGGTAGAAACATTGCCCATGACCTGTGGCTTTTGGTTCAGGATTACAATGGTAATGACTTTGAACTTTATATTGGTAACCTGGAATTTGCCGGCTGGAAAAAGATGACTGTTGCAATTCCTCCTTCAACGGATGGTGTTCACGGTATTATTCAGCAGAGCATTTACTGGGGAGACAAGCCTGGTCTTCGCATCAAGGGTTTCCGCGTAGACTGTTCACCAATGGATGCCCAGGGTTCTTATTACATTTATCTTGATGACATTCGTGCCGTAACAGACTTGTACGATATGGAAAATAAGTCTGAAGATGACATGGTAGATAACTGGTAAGTTTTCAGTTTAATTTTTTTTAAGCAGTCTGGATTATTTCCAGATTTGCCTTTAGTTAAACTTCTTGAATTGACTCCGTACTTTTTGTGCGGAGTTTTTTTTCTTTGATTTGATTTTTACAAAAGTCTGTAAATGTTGCTTTTTCCTTCTTTGCCAGTGTATTCGATTATAGAGGCGTGGCTTAAAACCCAGACCATAAGGTGGACTTGGTTTAGTGTGACTTTTTTTCCTTCCTTTTTTAATTCTTCAAAAAGATTTTTTACTGAAAAATTTTCCCCCAGATTTTTTGGTAAAAGAGCTTTATAGCTTTTTTCCCCGTGTAAAATTGTGGATTTTCCTATTTTTTCAAGACATTTGCCTTCTTTTGTCCATGTTTTCCTGAATCTGCGGCGGCCGTTTGCTGACTGCTTTAAAAGACCGTCGTCCCTTCTTTCTTCAGTGACTACTACTTCCACAACTTCCAGGTAAAAGCGGCGGTCTAAAATTAGGGGGTAAAGGCCAGTTAATTCGCGGAAAATGGAATATATGTTTTTTTTGACAGGGCTTTTTCTTTTCCTGACTTCTGCCTTTGTGGAATCGAAGGTTTTTATGTATTTTTCTGTGACAAGGGGATAAACGACTTTTACTTTTCGCTTTTGGCTTATGTAGTAAGAGCATTTTTTTAAGAGGCTTGAAAGATTTCCTGTCTGGATTTCGATTATGGAAGAGTCTTTTTCTTCTATGTCTGCAATGTAGGGGCCTACAGGGGCTTCTTTTTTGCTGCCTGGAGAATTTAAGCTGTAAAGTTCCTTCAGGGTTTTGTGCAGGGAAGATTCGTTTAAGGTGTTTATCATTAAAAAATCCTTTGTCTGGCCTCTGGAAATTGCAATTCTAGAGGGCCCTTGTGCCACTTTAAATTATGATTGAAAGTTAGTCAAAGGTCTGATTTTTAAGAACTATATTTATTTATAGTGTTTTCCCAAAAAATGGTAAAATTTTTCTTTATCGGCATTTTTTTACATTGACATTATCAAATTTAGGATTAAAATAGTAGATAAGTGGGAATAAGTGGGGGAAAGTGGTAGAATAGTGGTTATGGACATGCTTATTGGGGAATACCGCAACACTCTTGACGAAAAGGGAAGAATCCTTTTTCCGTCAAAGTTGCGGTCTGTTTTACAGGAAAATGAACTCGTAATAACGCAGGGGCTTGAACACTGTCTTACCCTTTTTACTATTGAAGAATGGCAAAGCCTGAATGAAAAAATCGTAGGCTCTGCTTCTTTGTTTAGTGCACAGAAAAGTCTTGTCATGCGGCGCTTTGTGGCACCTGCACAAAAAATTGAATTTGACAAGGCTGGCCGTCTTTCTATTCCTCAAAACTTAAGAGAATATGCTGCTTTAAGCGGTGAGTGTGTTGTTCTGGGGATGAACAAATACATGGAACTCTGGGACGCTGAGTCTTACAGGGCATATCTTGAAAGGACTGAAAGTTCATTCCTTCAGGCAGCTGAAAGTTTGAACGACATTTTGTTATAGAAGGGAGTCTCTAAAAATTGCAATTTTTAAAGATGCCCAGAAATGATTTACAGCAGTTTTTTAAATGCACTTTTTAAAGGCTGCTTAAAAAAGTAGTTTTTTCCGGGAAGTGGGAAGCCTGGGAAAAATGAAGAGAAATTTTTACTTTTGTGGGGAAGTTAAAAATGGAAATTGTGCATAAACCTGTTTTGCTCAATGAATGTCTTGAATATCTGTCGCCTCTGGGGGAATCTTTTGAAAGGGATGCTTTCATGATTGATTCAACTTTGGGTGAAGGCGGACATTCTTTTAACTTCCTTGAAAAATATCCTTCCTTAAAAATTTTGGGCCTTGATGCAGATGCAAAAATCCAGGAAAGGGCAAAAGAAAGACTTGCCCCTTTTGGTGACCGCATGTCTTTTTACAATGGCTGGTTTAATGATTTCTACAAAAATTATTCTCTTGAAAGAAAGCCAGATTTAATTTTATTTGACTTGGGCATAAGTGTTTATCATTACGAAAAAAGCGGCAGAGGTTTTTCCTTCCGTCATGATGAAGAACTTGATATGCGCTTAAATCCTTCTAGTGGCCAGAGTGCCGCTGACATTGTAAACGAAATGGCTGAAGAAGCTATGGCTAATATGATTTATTTGTATTCTGATGAAAAATATTCTAGAAGAATCAGTCACGCAATATGCCTTTCTAGAAATGATCACCGCATTTCTTCTACAAAAGATTTGGCTGACATCATTTACAATGCTGTTCCTTCAAACTATAGACATGAAAAAATCCACCCTGCAACAAGAACATTCCAGGCTTTAAGAATACAAGTGAACAGTGAGTTAAAAAGACTGCTGGAAGCTTTACATGCCGCTTTTAATGTTTTGAATGCTGGCGGAAAAATGGGCGTAATAACTTTTCATTCTCTGGAAGACAGAATCGTAAAAAATTATTTTAGGAATTTGGGAAAGCAGTGTGTTTGTCCTTTAAATGAAGCGTCTTGTACTTGTGAAGGGCATCCCTGCGCAGAACTTTTGACTAGAAAACCTGTGGATCCAAGTCTTGAAGAAATAAAAGATAATTCACCTTCAAGAAGTGCAAAGCTGCGTGTCTTAAGAAAAATTTGTGACGCCTGCGATAAAAGACTTTTGAATGTGGAGGCAATGTGATGAATCAGAAAAAAAGAAATTTTTTAACAATATTTTTTGCATCTTTAACGGCACTTTGCATTCCGGGCATTTTGATTTTGAATGCCTATCATTCTTCAAAGTACAAGGACTTGTTAAAAGAAGTTACTGAACTGGAAGAAAAACAGGAAGCTCTTGTTGAAGAAAACAAGCAGCTTATCACAGATATAAGTTTGCTTTCTGGCACCGAAAGAATCGAAAATATTGCGGAAAATCAACTGGGGATGAGACAGGCTGAAAGCGACGAAATTATTAGAGTGGAGATGAATGAAGAAGATGGAAAAAAGTCTTTTGACGTTAAATGAAGTTCTTTCTGCAGTTGATGGAATTCATGTTTTGGGCGGAAATAATTTTTTCTTTTCCAGCGTTCAAACTGACAGCCGCAATGTAGAAAAAAAT
>CAVCWN010000091.1:0-4089 GCA_963605975.1 Desulfovibrionaceae bacterium
CTTGAATGCACGGAGCCGGGGTTCTAAAAAGTGCGACATTGGAGCTTGCTCCACCGGAGCACTTTTTAGGTTCCCGGCGGGAGTGCATTCAAGCGAATTTTAAAGAAGCATAGTCTGCATTTGACATAGAGCGTATTTAAGCGAATTTTAAACAAACAAAAGTCACGTTTGAGACAGAGCACATTTAAGCGGATTTTAAAGAGGCAGGCAGTATTTGCGAAGCCAGGCCCAATTGCTTTACAAAAGATATATTTCTTTTTTTTAGAAACCTAGCCGGTCCTGTAGCCATGCCGGAGGCAGTCCGAAGGACCGCGCGCAGCAAGTGGCGAAAGGACCGTTTAACAAAACCAGGTATGCTTCAAAAAAAATAAAAAAAATCACATTTCATTCTTCTTTCTTGCTTTTACATAAAAGTTGGTGTATCTTTTATGTAATAACTTTTTCCATTTTTTAAACTGGAGGGTATATGTTAAAGAAAAAATATTTAACTTTAATTTTTGCGCTTTCCTCTGTGCTGGCTCTGGCTTTTTTTGGTTGTAAGTCTACGCCTGAAGATGACACTGGCGAAGAAACTGAACCAATTGAAAAAACTGAAGAACCTGAAGTTCTGGATTTTTCTGCTTCGAATGCAAGTAAAATTACTCTTGTGGATGAAGCTCGAGAGGCTGCTGTTAAGGCTGGGGCTGAAAAATATGCCCAGACTGCTTTTAATGCGGCAGAGGCAGAATATCTTACCGTAAAGGCTTCTTCTGCTGATTCTGCTACAGACATTACTGTTGCGGCTGACGATCTTATTGCCCGCTACAAGGGTCTTGAAGCTTATTCAGATGCTTTGTTCAAAAAAGAATATATCGACAAAAATTCATATTCTTCTTATGACCAGAAGGACTATGATGATGCAGGCATTATTATTGATGAGCTTTCAAAGTCTCTTGTCGTAACTGGTAAGGATTTTTATGAAAAAGCTGCTTCTGCTGATTCAAAATATACTCTTGTTTTGGCAACTGCTTTTAAGAAGATTGCAAATGACGAAAGAGCGGCTGCCGTAAAGGCTAAAAAAGATGCTGATGCTGTAAAGGCTTCTGTTTCACAAAAGGAACTTTACAAGGCCGCAGTTGATTTGCTCAATAAGGGTGATTCAAATTATGCTACCGGTAATGCTGAAGATGCTGCTTCTGATTACCGCAGCGCCAAAGATGCATTTACAAGTCTTGCCCAGGAAGTTACCAAGGCACGTGAACAGGCTTTGGCTGCAATAGAAGCTGCAAAACAGCGCACACAAAATAGTGAAAATCTTGCGGCAGAAGCTGATGTAAAAGTTCCTTTGGCAGATGGCGCTGAAGGTATCGAAGCAGAAGATGCTGTTCTTCTTGAAGAAGATGATTTTTCTGCACTGGAAAACACAGAAATTGCTGTTGATGAAAACGCAGCTGATGTTTCTCTTGATGATATTGCCGGAAAAATCGAACTTGAATCTTCTACATCTGAAGAAGTTAAAAGTGACCAGGAAGTTGTAGAAAGTCTTGTTGAAGATGTCGTTGAAAAAGTAGATGAGGTACCTGAAAAATGAAAAAATTAGTTTCAGTATTTTTAATTCTTGCAGTCAGCACTTTCGCTGTTTTTTCTGCAAGTTACAAAAACAACACTTACCAGAAACTGGCTGAACAGTACACCGCGAAGTCACAGAAGGCTCTTGACGCCGGACAGTACGCCCTTGCCGAAGAATATGCACATCTTGCCCAGGAAAATGCTGCTTTGTCAGAAGAATTCATTCAAAAGCACCTTGCCATGAGCAATGCTGATGATGCAATCGCAAAGGCAAAAAGCGACTTGGATCAGGTAAAAAAATCTGCTGCCGGGGTTGAACTGCCTGCTGAATACACAGAAGCCCAGGCCCTTTATGACAAGGCCCAGGAATCTTACAAGGCTGGAGATTATGCTGCTGCAAAGACTTATGCTGAAGAATCAAGCGCAAAGTCTGCTTTGGCAATGGCCAGTGTAGACATTCTTCTTGCAAAAGCCGATGCTGACCAGTCCAGAAAGGCCGCTCAGGAAAGAATTACTTATGTAGAAAGCATCCGCGGAAAAGAAAATTTCCCACTCGCATACCAGGCAGCTGTAGACTACTACAGTCAGTCAACAAGCGCTTATGAAGCAAAAGATTACGCTTCTTCTAAAGCACTGGCAGACAATGTACTTACGGCACTATCAGATGTTAAGGAAATGACTCCTCTTCCAAAGTTCTACGTTGTTCGTCCATGGGCAGAAACAAAAGACTGCTTCTGGAACATTTCAGGCCGCCCTTACGTTTACAACAATCCTTTCCTTTGGGAAAATCTGTACGAAGTCAACAAGGGCAAGCTTCCGCAAAAGAACAACCCTAACTTGATTTTGCCGGGCATGGTAATGGAAATTCCTTCCATCACCGGCGAGTACCGCGACGGCTACTACAGCCCAAGCGAAACCTACCAGGCCTACAACGGCCGCTAAACAACTTGTCCCGTCAGACTCTTGTCAGGCGGGATTTTTTTTTATTTGAAGCATACCGTCTTTTGTTAAACGGCCCTTTCGCCACTTGCTACGCGCGGTCCTTCGGACGGCCTTCGGCCTGGCTCCAGGGCCGGCTAGGTTTCTAAAAAAAAGAAATATATCTTTCGTAAAGCAGTTGCGCCATGTGTGGCAAATTGCCCATGCGTATTAAAAAGTAATGTCCCTTTCCTAAAGCAAATCCCCTTCAAAAATCTCGCCTTACATTTCATCCCTTTTGGCCAGAAAAAGTGCCAGTGCCCCAGCCATCAAAGCGTGAGGGTAGTCAGGTCCACCCATATTTTTTATGACATCCTTTTGCGGTAAAGAAAGATACTTTAAATATTCGTCTTTGTCCAAGTCCTGCCTGCCAGAAAAAGATAGACCTTTTGCCAAAAAAACATGCACATGGTTAGAAAAAAGTGCCGGGTTAGGATTCATTTTTCCCAGTTTTATCATCTCCTTTGCCACGGCCCCTGTTTCCTCCAGAAGTTCCCTTCCAGCTGCCACAGCCGGGTCCTCCCCAGGATCCACAATTCCACCAGGAAATTCTATGCTTAGTGCCTTTTCTCCATGCCGCCACTGCTTCACCATAAGAAAATTGTCCCCGTCCACAGCAATCACAATAACCCAGTCAGGCGCATCATTTACAATATAAGTACCCTCCAGCCCCTCCGGACTCACGGACTTCCTTTCCGTAACCGTAAAAACCCTGGTCCTTAAAATTTCCCTTTTTTCCTTTTCCGTCCAAAGTAAATCCCTGTCATCCTGCATATATCTGCCTCCTTTTATGTGATGAATTAATTTTTTTGTGGGGTGAACCTGGTTTACGAAAGAAGTGCTTCTTTCCGAAAGCGGTGCTGGTTTACGAAAGAAGTGCTTCTTTCCGAAAGCGGTGCTGGTTTACGAAACAGCTACTTCTTTCCAAAACCGCCACCAGTTTACGAAACCAGTGAGTCTTTCCAAAATCGCACCCCTGTTTACGAAACCAGTGTCAGTCCCCCAAACCGCCACCAGTTTACGAAACCAGTGAATCTTTCCCAAACCGCCACCAGTTTACGAAACCAGTGCCTCTTTCCAAAACCGCCTCCTGTTTACGAAACCAGTGCTTCTTTCCAAAACCGCTGCCTCTTTCCCAACCCACCACCAGTTTCCCAACCCACCCCCAAAAAAAATCCTAGCATATTCCCCATTTTTTTCGTATATTTAAACCATGAAAACATCAAACAAATTTACACTTTGCAGAATAATCATTTCTCCAATATTTTTTGTCATTTATTTTTTGCCCATCTGGTTTTCCGCACAGGCAAAAAGCCCCCTTGCAATAGCTTCAGTTGCCATTTGCATCCCCCTTTTAGCCTTTGCCGAATTCACAGACTTTTTAGACGGCCACTATGCCCGCAAAAATAACGAAGTCAGCGATTTCGGAAAAATGTTCGACCCCTTTGCCGATGTTTTCCTCCACCTTTCTACATTCACCGCCTTCGTTTTCTCCGGCTACCTGCACCCCGTCCTCTACGTCCTCATCCTCTACCGCGAATTCAGCCAGTGCTTCCTCAGAAT
>CAVCWN010000092.1:0-5740 GCA_963605975.1 Desulfovibrionaceae bacterium
AACTATAATTTATATAAGGGAGCCTCTAAAAATTGCAATTTTTAGAGATACCCATAAGGAGTTTTTTAAGAATGACAAAAATTAAATTTTATGAAATCACAAAAAGAACTTTGGAAGAATTGGCAGAGAAAAATGGAATTAAAGATCTGAATAAATATTATGAATTAACAGATTTTTCTTCGGGAAGTTTATTAGGCAATTATTCAGAAAAAAATTCAGGCAAAGACCAAGTATTTGCACAGCTGGCTTTTCATGCTCAGAATGCGATGATTATTTCAAATATTGTTAACTTTAAAAAAAAATTGCCTTTTTTGGATAAAACTTTGTGTGCTTTTAATCCTGAAAAATTTCTTAAAGAATATGGTGCAGGTCCAGACGAAGATGCAGTTTTGAAGATTGTAGAGGCTCTTAGATATAATGAAAAAACAAAAGAGGGTTTGAAATGGAACTTAAGTAAAAGTAAACCTGAAAATAAAGACAAAATGGTAAAGCGGTATGCTTACACACTTTTAGATTGCGCTAGGTTCTTAAAGAAATTTAACAGTAAAGAAGAATTTTTAGACAATCTGAAAGAAAATTATAAAGACAAGAATGTCAAAAAATTAATTTGCTATTTTAGAAAGCAAATAAAGCATGGTTTTAGTATTGCCCTGACTTGTGATTTTTTAAAGGAATTTAGTAGTGATTTTGATGACTTGCCTAAGCCTGATATTCACATAAAAGACACTATGGGAATTCTTTATAACCGCGGTAATAATTATTACAATACAAATAAAAAAATATATGACTGTATTGGTGAAATGCAATCCATAACAAGTGGAATAAATGAGAAGCTTCCTCCAAGTGAAAAAATTACGGTTCGTAAACTGGATAGAATGATTTGGCTTATATGTTCCGGAAAGTTCTTTTTAGATGATAAAAATGCGGAAGGTTCAAAAAAAGATTATTTGCAAAAACTTGAAAAAATTACTGATTAGAATTCATCATTAAAAAAACAGAACAAGAAAAACAGAACATTTTTTTCTCAAATAAAAACCGGACCACGTGGGCCCGGTAAATACAAAAATAGGAGGATTGTATTTTTTTTGTTATTTTTTACCCGATGGGCAAGATAACCAATGTTTGTTTCTAAAAATAAAGATATTGGAAGGGGGCGCATTTTGCCATAAAAGGGGCGTTATGAAACAAAAAATTAGGGGTATCTTCAAAAAAAAAGAAAAAAGAATATAATGCCTTTATGAAAGAAAATAATTTTGTTCCGCGCTGGAACTTGGGCCAACTTTACGAAAATTTGTCTTCTGCTGCATATACTGCCGATTTGGAAAAATTAAGAGTGCTTATAAAAGAACTTGATGATCAGCTTTCATCTTGTGGCGATGATAAAATGCTCCAGGAAAGTTTTAATGTTTTTTTGAATTCTTTTTTGGCGGATTACAATGAAATGCTTTCACTTTTAAAAAGTCTTTCGGCTTACGCTTACATAATTTATTCGACTGACACGACGAATCCTGACTACATGAATAATTTAAATGTGATGGATAAAATTGAAAGTGAGCAAAAGATTTTGTTTTTGAAAGTGTCTGCTTTTCTTTCTTTGAATGAAGAAAATCTTTGTGGATTTTATGAGGCTTACCCTGAAAAAAAAGAATATGATTTTTTGTTTAAAGAAATTATTTTGGATCGTGACCATCAAATGTCCTGCCAGGAAGAAGGCCTGGCTTCGCTTATGGGGCACACTGGCTCTAATGCCTGGAGTCTTTTGCAAGAGCAGTTGATTTCAAATTTGCATGATGAAAATGGAAAGACTTTTAATGAACTTAGAAATGATGCTTACGATGATGATTGTCTTTTAAGAAAAAAATCATGGCAAAAGGAAATTGAACTTTTAAGGGCGAATGAAATTTCTTTTGCGGCTGCTTTAAATAATTTAAAGGGTGAAACTGTTACTTTAAACAAAAAGCGCAAGTGGCAGACGGCTTTGGACCGGGCCCTTGTGTCTGGTCGTTTAAGCAAAAAGACTTTAGATGCAATGATTTCTTCTATAGAAAAATCCTTGCCGGAATGGAGAAAATATTTTAAGGCTAAGGCAAGGCTGCTTAGAATGGCTGGGGCGACTGCAAGCGAAAGTGCAGGCTTGGAAAATGCCGAAGGTGAAACTGAAGGTATTGCTTTTTACGATTTGTTTGCTCCTGTAAAAAATCCGGCTAAGGGGGGCGAATGTGAAAGTTCGCTTATTTCTAAAAAATGGACTTTTGATGAAGCGCGCGATTATGTTTTAAAAGAGTATTATTCTTTTAGCCGCGATATGGGCGATTTTGCAAAGGCGGCTTTTGAAAAGGGGTGGATTGATGCGGAGGTAAGATCGGGTAAAGTTGGCGGCGCTTATGATGAGGATTTTCCTAAGGGCCACCAGAGCCGCATTTTGTCTAACTTTACGGGTTCTTTTTCTGACATAATTACTCTGGCTCACGAGCTGGGCCACGCTTACCATTTTAGCTGCATGAAGGGAAAGGCTCCTGCCTTTTTTGATTACCCTATGACTTTGGCAGAAAGTGCTTCTACTTTTGCGGAAACGATTGTGAAGCAGGACATGTTAAAGGAAAGCAGTGGTTTTGACCGGATAAAATTTCTGGATTTGGATTTGACGGATGCGGGCCAGGTGCTAGTTGATATTCTGTGCAGGTTTTATTTTGAAAAATCTGTTTTTGATTTGAAGGAAAAGGGGCAGGAACTTAATGCAGAAGATTTTTGCCGCCTGATGAAAGATGCCCAGGAAAGGTCTTATGGTTCTGGGCTGAATGGGGAGCGCCATGAATATATGTGGGCGGTAAAGAGTCACTACTACATAAGTGATTTGGATTTTTATAATTTTCCATACGCTTTTGGCCAGCTGTTTGCGTCTGGGCTTTACGAAAGGAGTTTAAAAGAGGGACCTCTTTTTGCGAAGACTTATTCTGAAATTTTAAGCAGGACGGGGTCAATGTCTTGCGAGGAACTTTGTAAAAGTGCTGGTTTTGATATAAGCGAAAGTGATTTTTGGGAGGCTTCCTTAAAGATTTTCCGCGATGAAATAAAAGAGTATTGTGATCTTGTAAAAAATTTATAAAAAAAATAAATTTTGCTAAAGTCAAAAAATGTATCTCCGACAAATAAAATATAAGGGTGGTAGGCCCAGAGGGGCAAACAGAACGTATGTTTGCTTGAGACTCGTAAAATAAAAGAGGAGATACATTATGGTTATCAATCACAACATGAGTGCAATGTTTGCACAACGTTCTGAAGGTATTACGGAACTTAGCAACCAGAAGAACATGGAAAAGCTTTCATCAGGTATGAAAATTAACCGTGCCGGTGATGATGCTTCTGGTCTTGCAGTTTCTGAAAAAATGAGAAGCCAGATCCGCGGTTTGAACCAGGCTTCTACAAACGCAAAGAACGGCATTTCTTTTATCCAGACAACGGAAGGTTATCTTCAGGAAACAGAAGATATTATTCAGCGCATCCGTGAACTTGCAGTTCAGGCTTCCAACGGTATTTACACTGATGAAGACCGCATGCAGATCCAGGTTGAAGTTTCATCTTTGATTGCAGAAGTTGACCGCATTGCTTCTAGCGCTCAGTTTAACGGAATGAATATGCTGACAGGACGCTTTGCCCGCCCAACTGGTGAAAACACACCAACAGCTTCTATGTGGCTGCACATTGGTGCTAACATGGACCAGCGCACACAGGTTTACATTGGTACAATGAGTGCAACTGCTCTTGGTTTGCGCAATGTTGGTAATGAAGAAATTATGACTCTGGAAACTCCAGATGAAGCTAACCGCGCAATTGGTACTCTTGATGAAGCAATTAAGAAGATCAACAAGCAGCGTGCAGATTTGGGTGCTTACCAGAACCGCCTTGAAAAGACTGTTGAAGGTTTGGACATTGGCGCTGAAAACCTCCAGGCTTCTGAATCTCGCATTCGCGATACTGATATGGCAAGTGAAATGGTTGACTTTACAAAGAACCAAGTTCTTTCTCAGACTGGAACTGCTATGATTGCTCAGGCAAATCAGTCTTCACAGAATGTTCTTTCACTTCTTCAGTAGAAAATAATTTTTTTTACAAAGGCATCTGTTTTTTCAGGTGCCTTTTTTATTTTAAATTGATTTGATTTGAAAGGAATTTTTTTACAGGCTGAACTTTAAAAAAAAAGATTTTTGAATTTTAAAGCGGCGCTAGTCGGATTGAGGGGATGGCTTTAAGTGGTGAAAGTTTTAAAATGATTTTTTGAAAAAAACAGTTTGGAAAAAACTTTTTCTGACAGACCCGGAAAGCCGTTTTTAAATGCGGCATCTCCAGAAAAATCTAAAAATAAGAAGGATTGAAAAAAATCCAATTGTCATATATAAATATTTGCATAAATCTTGGATATTTTTATCTAGGCGAGGTTATATATGACAAAGTTAGTTTTAGTTCGTCACGGTGAAAGTGAATGGAACAAATTGAACCTTTTTACAGGTTGGACAGATGTTGAACTTAGCGACAAGGGCCGCGAAGAAGCAAAAAATGCTGGTAAACTTCTTAAGGATGAAGGTTACGATTTTGATGTTTGCTACACATCTTACCTTAAGCGTGCTGTTCACACATTGAATGGAATTTTGGATGAAATGGATCGCAACTGGTTGCCTGTTATTAAAACATGGAAACTTAATGAACGCCATTATGGTGACCTTCAGGGAAAAAATAAATCTGAAGCTGCTGAAAAATTTGGTGAAGATCAGGTAAAAATTTGGCGCCGCTCTTTTGATGTTAAGCCTCCTGTTCTTTCGGATGATGATGAACGCTCTGCTAAAAAGCAGGCTATGTATCGCGATGTGGATGAATCTTTCCTGCCACAAAATGAATCTTTGGAAACAACTATTGCCCGCGTTGTTCCTTACTTCCTTGAAGAAATTAAACCTGCAATGAAGGCTGGAAAGCGTGTTATTATTGCGGCTCACGGTAATTCTTTGCGCGCTCTTGTTTACTATCTTGATAAGATGACTCCGGAACAGATTCTGGGTGTAAATATTCCAACTGCAACTCCTCTTGTTTACGAATTTGATGATGATTTTAATGTTGTAAAGCATTACTATCTGGGCGACCAGGAAGCTATTGCTGCTAAACAGGCTGCTGTTGCAAATCAGGGTAAGGCAAAATAATTTTTTTGGGGGATAAGGCATTTTGTGATTTTGCTTTTTTTAAGGCAGGGTTAAAAAATGCTTTTTCCACCTTTTGCTTACTTCACAGTTTTTGTGAATTTTGTTAAACTTTGCAAAATTATTTATGAGGTATAAGAATGAGACTTGCACAGCGCTTTAGACCATACACGGTTAATAAGACAAAGAGAGCAAATCTTCAGAAAAGAGACAAAAGAGTTCGCCAGAATCATGAACTTTTGAAGGCTCTTGCTGCTGAATCTGCTTCAAAATAATAGCATGGCTATTAGATGCCCGGTTACTTGCGAATTTTTTTTCGCTGTGGCCGGGATTTTTTTTTGATGGCGGATGTTTTCGAATGGCGGATTTTTGTTTGCGAGTCACGCTTTTCGTAACCAGTAGCCGCTTTTGTTTGCGAATGGCGGATTTTGGAATGAGGTGGTGTGTTGGGGGGCGAATTGTGGATTTCGTAAAGAGGGGACTTTTGTTTGCGAATTGCGCCTTTCGTAAAGAGGTGCGGCTTGTTTGCGAATTGCGCCTTTCGTAAAGAGGTG
>CAVCWN010000093.1:0-2156 GCA_963605975.1 Desulfovibrionaceae bacterium
TTGTTTTGTTGTGAAAACCGTCCGCATTCATAAAAGGAATTGCGTCAAAATCCTTCCGCGACAAGTCTGTTTTTAACTTTAAAAGAGTTTCCATCAAAGTCTTTCGCAAAGCAAAAAGCGTTTGAATGCCGTCCGCAAAACTTTCTTGCTTTTTTAGTTGGAATTGCATTGTTTTATTGAGCGCCGACCATTCTTTGTTCATTTTAAGTTTTCCTTAATTCACTTCTTCCTACTGCTGGAAAAACTTTCCCTTGTAAAAATTCTCTTTCCCAGTCTTTGTCGCCTTCATTCTAAAACAAACGCAACCATCCGGGCAGACATAATCTTTTACAAGAGGCTCACTTCCGCCAACCAAAGTCAAATCGCCACCACTTCGTACGGCCTGCATATCCGCAAAAAGAATCTGCATCATTTTTGAACAGATTCCAAAACCCTGCTCATTTACAGGACAGCCGTAAGTGCAAAAATATTTGTCGCCGATTTCTTCGCCATTTCTGCAGTAATTTTCTGTGTGATCACTTCGCAAAAATCCTGTAACTTCAATTTCAAAATTGAATTCTTCTTCGTACCATTTTTTCATTTTTCATTTCCCCCTTATCTTTTGCTCACAATAAAAGTAAGGCTGTTAGTATTTAAGGGTATCTTTAAAAATTGCAATTTTTAGAGATACCCTTAAGTAGAGTATAACTGGCGCTGCTAGTTTTTGCCAAGAAAAGTTTTTATTGTACAGGTTTACTGGTGCATTACAGAAGAATTCGTTTTGCAGAAAATAAAATCTATGGAGGATTTGTACCTTTATTATTATGCGAATAATGATTCAACATTATTGGAGCTTTATAAGGGTATTTCTAAAAAATCATTTTCAATGCTTTTTTAGAGATACCTCTCGAATTTTAATTCTTTGAAATACAAAGACTTAAAATGTCGCTTTTTCAAAGTTGCCTTTAAAAATTGCAATTTTTAGAGGCAACCATAACAAAATCGGCAATTTAACTGCGTGAGCGCTGGGAAGGGCGCCGAAGGCGTTCCGGAGCGGAACGAAGTGGAGCGGAGGAATGAGCGTTAGCGAACCCTGGACATAGCGACCCGTAACGGAGTGAGCGCTTTGCGCGAACGAAGTGGAGGGGCACGCCCAGAAAAAATACTTTTAAACTACTAGCAATGATATAACAAAAATTATATAATTTTACAGAAATTTAACTTGACGAGAGTATAATATGAATTTAAAATTCACCGATTCACCGATTCACCGATTCACCGATTCACCGCTAATTTTTTTGTCTGAGAGGTTAGGCTATGCTCTATAGTTTAATCATCTCGCCAATCGAAACAATTGTAGACCTTGTTTTCCGATTCATTTCTTCAAAATTTCAAGTCATTGGCATTATTGGCGCGGTTTGTGGCGTCAGTTTAATCATCAACTTTCTGGCCCTGCCTCTTTACAATGTTGCGGATGCTCTTCAGGACAAGGAGCGCAAGGCGGCTAAGGCACTGGAGGGTCGCGTTAAGCGAATCAAAAAGGCTTTTAAAGGCAACGAACAGTTTATGATGCTTTCCACCTACTACAGGCAGAATAATTATCATCCGCTGTACGTTTTGCGGTCTTCGCTTTCCATTTTGATTGAGATTCCGTTTTTTATTGCGGCCTACCATTATTTGAGTAACTGCGAGGCTTTGCGGGGCGCTTCTTTCTGGATTTTTAAGGATTTGGGAAGTCCGAATGGCCTTTTGCACATTGGCTCTTTTCCTATTCACATTTTGCCAATCATAATGACCTTGATTAATTTCGTGTCTGGCGCAATTTACACAAAGGATGCGGTTTTTCGCGAAAAGATTCAGCTTTATATTGTGGCCCTTTTGTTTTTGGTTTTGCTTTACAATTCTCCGAGTGGCCTTGTAATTTACTGGATTTTAAATAACCTTTTCAGCCTTGTAAAAAATATTGTAATGAAGATGAAGCATCCCGGCAGAATTCTTCACATTTTTATAAGCGCACTTTTGATTGTAGTAACATTTTATCTTTTTAAATTCCGGTTGAATATGGAAGTTTCAAAGAAGCTTGTTGCACTTTTTGTGACTCTTGTTATTACACTTTTGCCTTTAGAAAAAAAACTGATTCAGAAAATTAAATTTTTGAAATTTGAATATTCTAAAAA
>CAVCWN010000094.1:0-12397 GCA_963605975.1 Desulfovibrionaceae bacterium
ATGTAAAGGTGGTTTCTACAAATGATTTCTAAAAATGATTTTCAATGATAAAAAATTCAACTAATCCTTTTTGCCACTGTGGGGAAAGGCCTGGTCGTATGCTTCTTTTAACTGAGACAAAGTTACATGTGTGTAGCGCTGGGTTGTGGAAATGGATGAATGGCCCAACATTTCCTGCACCATCCTGATGTCAGCTCCTTCTTCAAGCATTTGTGTTGCAAAAGTGTGACGGAATGCATGTGGGTTTACAGGATGATTCGTGCCTTCAATGCCACTGTAGCGGCTTAAAATGTAGCTCACACCTCTGGCAGTCAAAGGTCCTCCCATTTGATTTATAAAAATTTCTTTTACTTCATTTTTTCTGCCAGCAAGTTTTTCATCCCTTTCTTTTAGATAAACTTTTAAAGCTTCCTGGGCATCTTTTTCAAAATAAACATAGCGCTCTTTATTTCCCTTTCCCAAAACAAGTGCTTCAGAATAAGGCTTTGTAAAATTCTCAAAAGTAAGGTGAACTATTTCCGAAAGACGGCAGCCTGAAGAATAAAGCATTTCAAAAAGTGCTTTATCGCGAGCAGGCCACAAAAGTTCTTTTTTGTCAGGCAGGGCGCAAAGCTCATCAACTTCCGCCCTTGTCATAAAACGCGGAAGTCTTTTTGGCAGCCTTAAAGTTTTTATTTCAAGTGCTATATTTGAAGAGACATAGTTAAACTTTTTCGCATAAGCAAAGAGACTTCTTACGGCAGCAATAAAGCGGTTGATGGAAGAAGCCTTGTAATTTTTTTTACTGAAGGTTGCAATGCAGGCCCTGATATCTTCAAAGGTGATATCAGCAAAAGGCCTTTCCTTTCCAAAAAAATCTTCAAGGTGAGTTAAATCTTCCCGGTAAGCAGTGACAGTATTTTCAGAAAGTTTTCTTACATCCCCTATGTACAAAAGGAATTCCTGACAAAGGTCAAAAAGACAAATTTCCTTTACTAAAGAATTTTCACTTTCTTCTTTAAGGCAAGGAGATTTTTTTTGAAAATTTTTAGAAAAGTCATTTTTGCTTTCCATTTCAAATCACCAATCAAAATCAGCACTACAAATCAGAATAAAAAATTAAGACTCTTTTTCTGTTAAAGGGCCTGATGCACTTTCATTCGCTTCAGCTTCCAATGCAGCATCGGCAGAATGCAAATAATCGCAGGCAGGATTTATACAACTTTTGTAAGAACCATTTTTCTTGTCATATTTTTCTACAAGGAACCAGCCGCACTTAGGACAATAAACATCAATCGGCTTAAAGTGACTTATAAACTGACATGCAGGGTAATTCGTACATCCGTAAAATTCCTTGCCACGGCCTTTTGTCTTTCTGGCAACAATTTCTCCATTACAGCCAGGCATAGGGCACTTTGCAAGAGGAATGCTCTTTGTGTTGTGACATTCAGGGAATCCGGAACATGCAAGGAAGTAGCCAAAGCGGCCCAATTTTTTTACCATAGGCTTTCCGCATTTTTCACAAACCTTGTCTGTTGCTTCGTCCAGGCTGCCCTTTAAACTTTCAGCAGTTTCTGTAACTTGGTCCACACGTTTTTTAAAAGGAGTGTAGAAATCCCCAATCATTTTATTCCAGACAAGAGAGCCCTGTTCAACTTTGTCCAAATCATTTTCTACATCAGAAGTAAATTTTTCATTTATTACTTCCGGGAACGATTCAAGCAAAATCTTACAAATAATTTTTCCCAGTTGGGTTGGAACCAGCTGCTTGTTGCTTCTGGTAACATAATAGCGGTCAAGCAAAACAGAAATAATTGGAGCGTAGGTAGAAGGACGACCAATTCCCTTTTCTTCCAAAGTCTTTACGATTGAAGCGTCTGTGTAGCGGGCAGGTCCCTGGGTAAAGTGCTGTTCAGGATAAAACTTTGAACTTGAAAGTTCTTCTCCTTCTTTTAAAGCAGGCAGGGCCCCTGTAACTTCTTCTTTGGAAGAAAGAGTTTTTATTACATTATAAAAACCCTTTTCCGTAAGTTTTGAAGCACTCACACGGAAAACAGCATCACCTGCCACTATGTCAAGGCTGGTCGTTTTAGACTTGGCGTTATTCATCTGGCTGGAAACAAATCTTTCCCAAATGATTGAATAAAGGCGAGCCTGGTCACGGGTAAGATATTCCTTTACGCTTTCAGGAGTATATTTTACATAAGTCGGGCGAATACCTTCATGGGCGTCCTGGGCACCTTTTCCAACAGAATATTCAATTTTTTCAGCAGGCAGCTGGTCAGGATAATTTTCTTCAATCCACTGCCTTACATCAGCAATAGCAGTATCCGAAATGCGGACAGAATCGGTACGCATGTATGTTATTAAACCCACACGAGTGTTGCCAATTTGAACGCCTTCGTAAAGCTGCTGGGCAATTTGCATAGTTTTCTTTGAAGTGTAACCAAGACGTGTTGCCGAAAGCTGCTGCAATTTAGAAGTAGTAAAAGGAGCCTTAGGGCGGATTGTCTTTTCACTTTCTTTTATAGACTGAACCAGACACTTACTGTTTTGAATTTCCTTTATAATTTCATTTACAGATTCTTCACTTTTAAGTTCCGGCTTTGCTCCCTTGTATTGAACCAGCTGGGCTGTAAATTTAGACTTGCCCTTTTGAAAATCAGCATCAAGGGTCCAGTATTCTTCTGGAATAAAAGATTCAACTTCATTTTCCCTCTGGCAAATAAGGCTTAAGGCAACTGACTGAACACGGCCCGCACTTAAACCATTTTTTACCTTTTTCCACAAAAGAGGGCTTAAGTTATAACCCACAAGGCGATCCAAAACTCGGCGGGCCTTTTGAGCATTCACCTTGGCTTCATCAATCTGCCTTGGGTGCAAAACAGCATCCTTTATGGCCACAGGAGTAATTTCATTAAAAACGATTCTTTCTATAGGAGATGAAGTTTTTTCTGCAAGAGCCCTGTTTAAATGCCAGGCAATTGCTTCCCCTTCACGGTCATTATCCGATGCCAGAAGGATTTCATCACTAGATTTTGCCAACTTCTGCAATTCCTTCAAAAGAGGGGCCCTTCCACGAACAGTAATATATTCCGGATTAAAATTATTGTTTACGTCAATAGCAAGACGACTTTTTGGCAAATCGATCAAATGGCCCATGGAAGCCCTGACCGTGTAGCCTGTTCCCAAATAATGCTCAATAGTCTTTGCCTTTGCTGGAGACTCAACTATTACAAGAATTTTTTTTGACTTAGAAGTTTTCTTGGAACTTTTTTTTGCAGTTTTTTTCTTATCAGATTGTTCTGCCATACAATCACCTCAAAAGATAACTTGTTTTTTTAGATTATACTTCAAGTATATAACATGTCAAATCATTTTAGAAAATATAGGAATAATATTGAAGACTTTTTTAAATTTTCTTCAAAATTTTTCTTTTTTCTCCAAATTTCAATCAAAAAAACTAAGCTGTAAATTCCTTTTTGCATGATTTTTTTCCCCCTGATCCAAAATGGCCTTTTTAAAATCCCCATAATTTTCTAACACAAGGGCCCCCTCTTCAAGATATTTTTCTGCGCAATGGTCAGCCCTTCGCCTTTGTACAGCATCTTTACCGGATTTTAAAAGATTTTTTTTCTTTTCACAAATGCAAAGTGACTCTTTTGTAAATCCGGAAGAATGAAAAAAAAGGTCTCTGTTGAAGTCAAGGGCAAAATCCGCAGTAATAAGGGCTCCGCTTGAAGGAGGTGCATGCACCACAATTGTCGAAGAAGAAAGGCCGGCAATGATTCTGTTACGCTGAACAAAGCGCCATGCCTCTGCAGGGCAACCAGGAATGTACTCGCTTAAAATTAAACCACCGCTTTGTAAAATGGCCTGGGAAAGTTTTTTGTTACCAACAGGAACAATTGTATCAATTCCGCAGGGCAAAACAGCCACAGTTGAAGAAGGCACTTTTGAAGCAAGGGCCCCCCTATGGGAAAAAGTATCAATTCCATTTGCTAAACCGCTTACAATGCAATTCTGGTCAAGAGCTGCCTCCTTTGCAAAAGAAAATGCCCCTTCAGCAGAATCCTTTGAAGCATTCCTTGTTCCCACCATAGAAATACATTTTTTGCAAAGGCATTCAAGGTTACCCCTGTAATAAATCATGTAGGGAGCATCAAAAGTTTCCCGCAAAAGAGCCGGGTAAGAGGCATCAAAAAAGGAAAGAGAAAAAATGTCCAGCTGCTTCATTAATTTTAAACTTCTCTGGCAAAGGCAAATAGTTTCACCCGCATTCCAAACTGCAGTCCTTGAATGTCGGCCTACCAAAGCAGCAATATCTGTTTTAGACAATCTGGCCAAATCATCCAGACTGTCCAAATTTTTTCTTAAAGTGATTTTTTCTTTAAGTGTTAAAAAGGTGATGGAGGAGATTGCTATATCTAGAATTTCCACATAAAAAAGATATTAATGAAGGGCCTGAACGTCAAGAACTATTTTTTTATTCGCCTCAGCTTCAGCCGTTTTTTCATCATTCACATTCAAGGAAATTATTTTGTCATAAAGACTGATGGCTTTGTCAAATTCGTAAGTTGAATAATAGGCCCTTGCCAAAACAAACATTCCGTCAGTATCCTTGGTTTGAGTTTGTAGATAGCGCTCCAGGTAAGGAATAGCCTTTTCACTTTCATCCATCTGGAAAGTATACAAAACTCCAATACCGTACATAGCACGGTAATACTTAGGGTTGATGGAAAGAGCCCTCAGGTAAGATTCTTCTGAAAGCTTTAAGTAATTATTTTTTTTGTCCTGGGCATAAGAAGCACCCTGGCCGTCAAAATCCAGCTGGGCATTTGCCATGTAACCGCCACAAATGGCGACATAATAGTAAAGATTTGCATTGTCCGGATAATAAGTCAAAGCGGTTTGAAAAGCTTCCAGCGCCTTAGAATACATTCTTTCGTCCAGATACCTGGTACCTAAGATTTTATACCAGATACCTTCCTGGGCCTGGGCTGCGACTAAATCCATAGCCCTTTCGTCATATTTTTTTATGGCATCCTGAAGTTCTTCTTTTGTCACAGGATTCGAAACGCCTTCTTCCAGTTTTTGCATGCGTTTAACAGTTTTGTAAGAAGCTCCACCACAAGAAATAAAAGTTGTTCCCAAAAGTGTCAGGGCCAAAAAGAAAGCAATATTTTTTTTCATATTAACTCCAAGATTAAGTTGATTAAGGTCTTATTAAATTATCGAAATTCTAAAACCAATATTAAATTTTTTCTTTTGCTCTTACAAGTATTTTTTTACTTTTTTAGAAGCCTGGCAAAGAAAGAATCTAAATCAATCATTTTTATCACCACTGTCATCTTTTCCACCGTGGCCCGGAAAATAACCCGCATGGTAAAGGCGAAGATTTTCATTGTCCACATGAGTGTAAATAGTAGTGGTAGAAAGATCACTGTGGCCCAGCATTTCCTGGACAAGGCGCAAATCTGCCCCGCCTTGCAAAAGATGGGTGGCAAAGGAATGGCGCAAAGTATGAACCTTGGCCTTCACCCCGCTCAAGTCCTCATAACGCTGAAAATTTTTCCATATTCCTTTTCTGGAAAGTTTTGCCCCCCTGGCATTAAGATAAACTTCATTTACAGCCAAAGATTTTGCAATCAAGGGTCTGGCCTCATTCAGCCATTTTAAAAGCCATGTGCGCCCTTCCTGACCAAAAGGAACAATTCTTTCCTTGTCCTCTTTCCCGTGAACAATTAAAATATTTTCATCAAAATGAATGTTTGAAATCAAAAGATCAGATGCTTCAGAAATTCTTAAACCACAACTGTAAATTAATTCGTAAAGAGAACGGTCTCTAATCCCCAATGGAGTTGAAATATCAATTACGCTTAAAAATTTATCCACTTCTTCCAAAGACAAAACCCTGGGAATTTTTTTAGCAACTTTTGGCCTATCAATTTCCAGGGCATAATTTTCTTTCCAGATATTTTTTCTTTTTAAAAAAGAACCGAAAGCTCTAAGTGAAGACAAATCTTTTGCAAGAGTAAAATCACTGGAAGATTCTGAATGCCTTTTTGAAAGAAATAAAATTATTTCTTTTGTGGTGGCATCTTTTATTAAAAGATTTTCTTCTTTCAGGAAAGCAAGAAATTCTTTTACGCTGAAATCATAAGTTTCCGCAGTCAGCTTTGCTTTTCCTTCAGCGTAAATTTCATCAGCATAGAATTCTTCCAGAAGTTTTTTATCTTCACTAAAAGATGAATCAGTCATTTCCTAAATCAATGCCGCGGCTAAGGCCAGAAAGTTTATTTCTCCAAAGGGCAGGTTCATCCAAGTCCCCTTCCCTGCATTTATAATCAGCAGGAGGTTCAAGGCCCTTGCTAGAAGACCTTGATGCTTCTTCAATTATGTTGTCAAAAGATGAATGACTTTCTTCCCTGGAAGAAAAAAGTTCAGGAGAAGACTTTTGATCAAGTTCATCATCATTAAACAAAGAAGCAACAGGCGAAGAATGACTGTCTGCTTTTTTTGCTGAAAGAGAATGGCCGTTTAAAAGCTGCTCAAACATCGTAGAAGAAATTACGCTGTTTTTGTCCATGCCTTCTTCTTCATTTTTTTCCATGCTTTCATGATTTTTAGAAAAACCTGTTGCAATAACTGTCACGCTGATAGAAGCATCATCTGCAGGATGATTGGAGGCCCCAAAAATAACTTCAGCACCAGGATCAGCGGAAGCCTTAATTGTATTAACACAGTCAGTAACTTCTGACATCAAAAGATCTTCAGGACCACTAATATTTACAAGAATCTTTTTGGCTCCATCAATCTGGCATTCTTCAAGCAAAGGATTTGAAATGGCATTTTGAGCAGCATCCACTGCACGGTTTTCACCGCTAGCCTGACCTACACCAAGAATACACTGCCCCTGATCTTTCATTACAGATTTCACATCTGCAAAATCCAAGTTAGGGTTACCTGGTACAGTAATTATTTCGTAAATGCCATAAACGCCACGGCTTAAAACTTCATCAGCAAGACGGAAGGCCTGCTTAAAAGTCAAATTTCTTTTTTCATTTTCATTGATTTTATTGATCTGTTCATTCGGAACAACAATCAGGGAATCAACATTTTCACGAAGTTTCTTTAACCCTTCGCGGGCATTTTTCATTCTTACTTCGCCTTCAAAATCGAAAGGGGTTGTTACAACAGCGATTGTAAGGGCACCAGCTTCGTGGGCAATTTTTGCAACGACAGGGGCAGAACCAGTTCCAGTTCCTCCTCCCATGCCAGCTGTGATGATGATCATGTGGGCATCCTGCACCAGTTCTTTAATTACTTCAGCATCTTCTTCTGCTGCCTTTTCACCAACTTCTGGATGACCGCCAGCACCAAGTCCGCCAGTAATTTTCTGGCCGATGGGAATGCGAGTCTTTGCATCAGAAGCATGAAGTGCCTGAAGGTCTGTATTTAAAACAACAAAGTCTACACCTTTTTTTCCATCTGCAATCATGCGGTTTACGGCACTTGAACCGCCACCGCCACAGCCTATAATTTTAATCCTTGTAGGATTAATTTCTGCTAAAACGTCCTTTCCGTCACCAACTGCCAATTCGATCATGTTTCCTCCCGACCCTTAAAAAAAATGCCCTATCCCCATAAGGCAAATTTATAAGATTTACAAGTCTTCTAAAATATTTTTAGAAAGGCTTTTAAAAAATTTTACTTAAAAATTTCTTAAAACCATTTGTCTTTTTTTTGCCAGAATCTTTTTCCTTTAAGCCACGTGATTTTTTTTCACTTTTAGCCTTAGCGGAAAAAATCCTGCTTGCAAAAATAATACCCATAGCTGTAGCAAATGAAGGTGACCTGTAAGAATCATCGTCTCCTCCAAAATCACCACACACACCCAGACGGACAGAAGATGTTTTCCACACAGCCTGAGTCAATTCAATAATTCCAGGTAGCTCAGCGCCACCACCTGTAAGAACAATGCTGCCGTCAAGTTTTTTTACATTGGCATTTTGAACAACGCTTCTTTTTACCATGGTAAGAATTTCTTCTTCACGTGCCATAATAATTGCACAAAGCTGCTTTTGCCTGATTTCCTCTGGCGGTTTTCCACCAACAGGCGGAATGATTAAAGTTTTTTCTTCATCATCCTGAGGCCACGCAGATCCATCTTTGATTTTTATTTCTTCAGCAGTTTCAAAAGGAATGCCTTTTATCTTTGCAATATCATTTGTAACATTTTTTTGACCAAGTGGAATGGAAGCAGAATAAACTGGGGCACCCTTATACAAAACCATTACATCTGTTGTGCCGGCCCCCAAATCAATTAAAATTGACCCCAATTCCATTTCATCTTCGTGAATACATGACTGGGAAGCAGCAAGTGTTTTTAAAATAACAGCATTGCCGTTGTTTTCAACAGTGTAACCGGCCCTGTCAATCGTTTTAAGAATTTTATCATAAGCAGTCATTGAAGCCGTTACAAGGTGACATGTCACTTCAAGGCGGACCCCGTAGGAACCAATCAATTCATCTTTTTTGTAGACTTCATTGTTGTCGATAATGTATTCCTGGGGGATTGTATGAATAAGTCTTTTGTCTAAAGAAATTTTTACGGCCTGGGCAGATTTTATGGCGCGTTCAATGGCAGCTTCATTTACAGGAAGAGGACGGTTTCTGCCCTCTAAATCAATTCCACCACCACCGCGTGAATTATAACTTTCAAACTGAGAACCACCAATGACAGTGTATACAGAAGGAATGCTTACTCCACAATTAACTTCAGCTTCTTCAATTGCTTCTTTTATGACACTGGCTGCGGCATCAACATTTACGATCACACCGTTTCGCATCCCGGCAGAAGCTTTTTCTGCAAGTCCCAGAACTTGAATTTTATTTTCAAAATCGATTTCTGCAATAACTACTCTGACATTGTCTGTTCCAATATCAAGACCAACTATCAACCTGTCCAAAATATTCTCCTAAAAGGCTCAGCTTGATTTTTACATTTCTGCCTGAGCAAAAGTATCTGTCAAAGTTTGATTTGTGCGGTATGAAACAGAACCGTAGCGCAAATCAATTTCTGACACGTCATATTCAAGACTCTTAACAATATCCAGCGTTACAATCATATAGTCCAGGGTTTCTCTGGTTAAGAGCCTGTCCGTTAAAACACGGATGTGCGAATTGATTGGATAAAGAATCAATTCATAATTACCATAGTCCTTTGGCACAATTTGAATTTCCGAAAGTGCTGCAAAATAATTTTGTGACAAAACAGAAATATCTTCTATTTTTTCCATCAAACTTTTGTATTCAGAAGGAAGTCTTCTTCCATCCTGAAGTGATTCAAGGGAAATTCCTGTTACAAGAGGAACTGTTGTATCCGAAAGGGCAGATGAATCTGACTGCTTGAATAATACACCATTTTTATCAATTTGAACAGACACACTTTTTCCGTCTTCCATCAAAAGTGTTTTGGCAACAGGAACCCTTTCCTTAATATTTACAAGCACCTTGTCTGGAAAAGATTTTTCTACAGACACACTTTCTATGCATGGAATGGCACACAACTTCTGGCTGGCAGTAGAGGTATCAAAATTTAACCATGTCCTGTTATTCACATCCGAAAGCAGTTCAAAGACTTGTCTTGTAGAAATGGATTTATTTCCACAGATGTCAATATCTGCAGGTCCCATGCAGGGTAAAACTGCCTTGTAAAGAAAAATTTCAAGAAAAAGGATGAAAAGCATAACAATGACAAGCAACTTAAAAAAGAAAAACTTTCTGTCTTTTTTTGCAGGAGCCTTTTCCTCTCTTTTGTCCATATACTTGTTAAAATCATCTAAATTTTCAAAAGTAATATTTGAATAAACAGAATCACTCATATTCAACCACCACACCACCAATGCTTTCTATATTTTCATTTTTATCTTCATAAGAAGAAACAAAATCTTTTCCTTCGTCACAGTGACTTGCATTGAGCATAAAACCGCACATTACAAAAGTCATTAAAAGTGAAGAGCCACCTGTTGAAAAGAATGGCAGAGGAATACCTGTTGTTGGTAAAACTCCACAGACAACCGCGCAATTCACAAGTGACTGCAAGACAATAAAAACTGCACATCCAAATGTTCCATATGCCGCAAAAACATTAGGACAATCCAAGGCAATTTTTACAGCCCTTATCATAAAAAATGTTAAAACTACAAAATAAAGTAAAACTCCAATAAAGCCCAAAGCGCTTGCCCAGCCGGCAAAAATGTAATCGTTTACAACTTCTGGAATTTTATAAACTAAAGTCAAACCGCTTCCCAGCCCTGAACCCCAGAAGCCAGCAGAAGCTATGGCATTTTTACTGCGCAAAAATTGAAGGCCGGAAGTATCGCTGTAGGCTTCTGGATCAAAAAATGCCTGTATTCTTGAAGAACGGTAATCAAATCCAAAAATAAAATAAATGCCCATAGGAATAACAAGTGCCAAGCAGGGGAAAACCCACCACATTCTTGCTCCGGAAACAAAAAGCAAAATCACACCAACAAGAAAAAATAAAACTGCCGTAGAAAAGTCTCTTTGCAAAAGTACAATCAAAGAAAAAATCAGTATGCCCATAAGAGGAACAAAAAAACTTTTTTTCTGACCAGGCAGGCTTTCTTCTTCCTTGGCAAGATAATTTGAAAGGAACAAAATCATTGCAAACTTGGCAAGTTCTGACGGTTGGAAAGTTAAAGGTCCTATAGAAATCCAACGGTGGGCACCTTTTAATTCTTCTGACATAAAAGGAACAAAAGGCAAAAGGCAAAGAAAAAGACTTGCAAAAGTAACAAGAGGAACGTACTTTCGAATTTTGTTCATTGGGAAAAGTGTCATAAAAATCATCAGTGCAAAACCGACTGCTGACCAGATTATCTGTTTTACAAAAAAACGATACTTGTTACCAAAAAGAAATTCACTTCTTGCGCTGGTAGAAAAAAATACCGTAAAAAGACCAAGGCCCCACAAAAGCAAAATGCTGACAATAAGCATAGCATCTGTTTTCCGATATGAGTCATTTGGTCTTTGTGCGTAAAAAGTAAAGTTTTCCATTTTAATTATTTTTACCTTCCAGATTTTCTCTTATGCGCTCAAGGCCCATTCCACGTGAAGCCTTTACCAGTAAAATATCTTTTTCACCGGCAAAATCTTTTATGACAGAGCACGCCTTTTCAATATCAGCATCGCTGTGTCCTTCAAAATATTTAAATATTTTTGAAGATGATTTTCCATCTGTTGAATTTCCACTTTCTGCTGCATCAAAAGCGGCCTTCATTTCCTTACCTATAAAAATCACCATATCGGCAGAACTTGAAAGGGCCTGCTTTCCAACAGCCTGGTGGTCCTTAAAAGAAGACTCTCCCAATTCCAGCATATCACCCAAAACAAAAATCTTTTTGCATGAAGATGTAACTGAACTTACAAAATCAATTGCCTTTTCCATTGAATCCGGATTTGCATTATAGCAGTCCTGAAGAACAGTATACTTTCCGTGAAGCACTTGGCTTCTTCCAAACATGGCTTTTAATTCTTCAATACCTCTTGCAATTTCCTGGTCTGTCAGGGAAAGATGCTTAGCCAAGGCAATTGCACCCAAAGCATTTTTGTAATTATATTTTCCTGGCAAAGTAAGCAAAGCCTTAAAGTCACCAATTTGAATAAGGCTTCCGTCAAGCCCCCTGTCTTCAAGAAATTTTACATTTGGATCACAGCCATTCCCGTAACAAATGACGTGACCGTTTCCATCAATGTAATCTTTCATAAAAGATGCAAAATCATCATCCTGGGGAATAAAACCGCAGCCAAAAGAATTAAGGTAATCAAAAACCTTGCACTTTTCGCGGGCAATATTTTCTCTTGACCCCAGTTTTCCAATGTGGGCAGTTCCAATATTTGTAACAAGGGCGTAGCGGGCTTTGAGAACTTTTGAAATTTCACCAATTTCGTTCTGGCGGTTCATGCCCATTTCAAAAAGCCCCACTTGGTCATCCTGTCGAATATTAAAAACCGAAAGAGGCAAACCTGTTTCCGAATTAAAGTTTCCCTTGTTTGTAATAACCTTGTACTTTTGCTTCAAGATGGAAGCCAAAATTTCCTTTGTCGTAGTTTTTCCACTTGAACCCGTAACAGCAATTTTTATAAGTGAAGGAAATTTTTCCACATAAGCTTCAGCCGCATTTTGCAAGGCAGTCAAAGTATTTTCTACCGCAATAAAATAAACATCCGGAAAGTCTTTGGAAAGGTCTACAAAAACAGAAGGCTCTTTTTCAAAATTCGCTTTGGCAATAAAAATTACGGAAGCGCCTTTCTGGCAAGCTGCCTGGCAGTAAATGTGGCCATCCTGATTTTCACCAATAAGAGGAACAAAAAGTGTATTTTTTTCTAC
>CAVCWN010000095.1:0-3184 GCA_963605975.1 Desulfovibrionaceae bacterium
AGCGAAGGCTGCAAGGGCCGTTTAACAAAAGGCGGGATGCTTCAAAATAAAAAAATAAAAAAGGGTCGGAAAAGGGGGTTTCTTGTGTTATAATTTTTTTTATGGACAGGAAAAAGTTTAAGGAAAAGTATTTTGCGCCGCTTGTTACGGTGGCGGTGGCTTTTGTGGTGGTGGTGGCTCTCTCTTTTGCAAAGAAGTGGTCGCTGACTCAGGATTTTGCGGATACTTTCAGTCGTTTTGAATACCGCATTTATGACACTCTTTTGGGCTGGTCAAAGACGGAAAAAATTGATGATTCCATTCTTTTAATTGATATTGATGATGAGTCGATTGATGAACTGGGTGACTGGCCTTGGCCTAGGGATGAAATCGCAAATGTTGTGATTGCCCTTAAGGAACTGGGAGCTTCCTATACTGTTTTTGATATTGAGTACCTCTCACCTTCAGCGCGAGAGGTTAAGGATATTGAAAGTTTGCAGGAGTCGGCAACTGAACATTACCAGGCTGCCCTTTCTGACATTTCGTATTCTTTGGAAACTTTAAAAGAAGCTTATGTGGAAAGTTCTGCTGCAGGCGCATCTTCTGGTGATGGCACTGATGGTGGTGATGGCAGCCAGACTATGTCTTTGGACCAGCTGACTGATGCGGTTTTTGAAAACATGATTGCTCCTACCATTTATGATTTGAGTGTGAATACTCTTTCTGCGGAAAGTCTTTACAAGGACAATGATGAATATTTTGCAAAGGCCCTTCAGTATTTTGGAAATTCTTTTATGACTATCAATAAGGCGGATTTGGGTTTTGATAAGGAAAATCATTCCCTGGACAAGTCTTATGGTTTTGAAAGGTTTACTTTTGATTTTGTTTCTGACCCTCACAAGCGGGTGCCTCTTTCAAAGAATTTCAGTCCTGTAATATGGAAGATTGCAAAGGGGGCTAAGGGTGCGGGTTTTACAAATGTTGTTGTTGATTCTGACGGTAAAAGGCGAAGGAATTTTCTTTTTGGAAAATATGATGACCGTTATTTTGCCCAGCTGGCTATGAGGCCTTTGCTTCAAATTCTTGATGTGAGTGATGTTGAAGTAAAAAAGCACTGCATTATTTTGCATGATGCTTTAAATCCTTATGCTCCTAAAAAGGCTGACGAGCGCCATGACATAAAAATCCCGATTGACCATGACGGCTGTATGCTTGTTACTTGGTCAAAGGAACCTTACGAAACTGGCATTAAGCATTGCGGTGTAAAAAATTTTATCCGTTTAAGGAATTTTGAAAGCGATGTTGTTACGACTTTAAAGGCTTTAAGTTTGCAGGACGAAAGTCTTTACAGCCCTGAACTTTCAGCTTACTTGAGTGAAAACTTTTCTTATGCCTTAGAAATTTATGATGACACACAGCTGCTTTTGGAAGAAATGCTTGCATCTTGCCAAGGTTTTGATGTGAAGGGCCAAGCTATTGGGCAGCCTTTTAGAGAGGATGATTTTGAAACTTATGTAGGTAACCACCAGGGATTTTTTGCCTTCCTTGAACAAGTGATTGCTGGTGCAAAAGAGTCTTACTCCATTCCGGAAGAACTGGAAACTCTGGAACTTTACATTGCGGACTACCTGGAAATGTATGATGCTATGAAAAATCAAATTCAGGGCAGGGAATGTTTCTTTGGTAACTCTTCTACTGCCACAACTGATATTTCAAACACGCCTTTCTACAAAGAATTTCCTCAGTTGGGTATGCACGCAAATATTACAAGTACCATCTTGCATGAAAATTTTATTACTCCGGTAAGTGAACTGGTGGCAATTGCAATCGCTTTTGTTTTGCTTCTTTGCTGCATTATTATTACAAGGGCTTTTCCTCTTGCCAAAAGAATTTTCTGCAACGGCATTTTTGTTTTTGTTTTAACTCTGCTTTACTGTCTTATGATGGTTTTGTTCCACATTTACATTCCGGTATTTTTGCCTTTCGCAATGCTGTTTTGTGTTTTCCTGGTGGACACGATCATGAGTGTAAAAAACGACAGGGCTTTTATTAAGAACACTTTTTCTTCTTATGTTGCGCCAAAGGTTGTTGATGAAATCATTAAAAATCCGGACGCTGCCAGCCTGGGTGGCCACATGAAAGAACTGACGGCTCTTTTTTCTGACGTAAAGTCATTTTCCATGATGTCTGAAAAAATTAATGATCCGCAGGAATTGCTTGCTGTTATGAATGATTACCTGGGTGAACTGGGTGATGTTATTACAAGTGATGACTGTCAGGGCACTCTGGACAAATTCGTTGGGGATGAAATTGTTTCTTTCTTTGGAGCGCCGCTGGATGATGACCAGTCTGCCTACCATGCAATTCTAGCCGGAATCAGGATGAAGCAGGTGGATGTGGAATATAACCTGAAACACAAGGATGAATTTTTAAAGAAGTACAACTTCCCGATTGTTTTGGAAAGCCGCGTTGGTATGAACTACGGGCCTATGGTCGTAGGAAATATTGGTACTTCTAAAAAGTTGAACTATTCTATTCTGGGGGATAACGTGAACTTGGCCAGCCGCCTTGAAGGTGTAAACAAGGCTTATGGTTCCTGGATTATGGCTTCTGAGTCAGCATGGCTCAACTGCGATTCTGGCGTAAACAAGGGAAAAATTGTTGCCCGCAAACTGGATTCTGTGCGCGTAATCAATATTGAGCGGCCTGTTCCAATTTACAATATTGTTGGCGTCAAAGATGAAATGCCGCAGGACCAGCTGGATTCCGTAGAAGTTTTTAACCAGGCCATAGAGGTTTACATGAGCCGCGATTTTAAAAAGGCCATTACTCTTTTTAAGAAGGCCGGCAAACTCTACCTGCCAGACGCGGATGTTTCAAAAGCAATGATCGCCCGCTGCATGGAAAACATAAAGAACGGTGTTCCTGACGATTGGGACGGCGTCTTTACTATGAAGACTAAGTAAAAAAAATGAAGCGTCCTCTTTTGTAAGGAGGGCGCTTTTTTTGTGCGTCATGCCGAACTTGATTCAGCATCGGGATTTTAGATTGAATTGGGGTGTTTAAGAAGGGGCTTCGCTTTAACAAAAGGCGTGTTTCGTCTAAGAAGGAGTGTGTATTGTAAACATTCACGCAACATCTTCGACAGCTCCCTCTCTCTAACAAAAAGCCCATCTTGTAAACATTCACGTCATATCTTCTACAG
>CAVCWN010000096.1:0-13266 GCA_963605975.1 Desulfovibrionaceae bacterium
GGTGTAGAGCTGGTAATAGGCGCCCTTCTGGTCAATCAACTGCTGGTGGCTGCCGGATTCGATGATGCGTCCGTGATCCAGTACGATGATTTCGTCGGAGTTGCGGACTGTGGAAAGGCGGTGGGCAATTACAAAAACTGTGCGGCCTTTCATCAGGTTGTCCATGCCGGCCTGAACTATGGCTTCGGTTCGGGTGTCGATTGATGATGTGGCTTCGTCCAAAATCATTACTGGCGGATTTGCAACTGCGGCGCGGGCGATTGAAAGTAACTGGCGCTGGCCCTGCGAAAGGTTTACTCCGTTGCCGGTCAGCATTGTGTTGTAGCCTTCCGGTAAGCGGGTGATAAAACTGTCGGCGTTGGCGAGTTTTGCGGCGGCGATACATTCTTCGTCGGTGGCGTCCAGGCGGCCGTAGCGGATGTTGTCCATAACGGTTCCTGTAAAGAGGTTTACGTCCTGTAAAACGATTCCCAGCGAGCGGCGGAGGTCGGATTTGTGAATCTTGTTGATGTTGATGTTGTCGTAGCGGATTTTTCCGTCCTGGATGTCGTAAAAGCGGTTAATCAGGTTTGTGATTGTCGTTTTTCCGGCTCCTGTTGCACCAACAAAGGCAATTTTCTGGCCTGGTTTTGCGTGGATAGAAATGTCGTGCAAAACTGTTTTTTCTGGAACATAGCCAAAATCAACGTGGTCTAAAACTACATCGCCGGTGAGTTTTGTGTATGTGACTGAACCGTCGGCAGAATGTGGATGTTTCCAGGCCCAAAGTCCTGTGATTTTTTCGGATTCTTCTACCTGGCCATTTTCGTCAATTTTTGCGTTTACAAGTTTTACGTAGCCGTCGTCAGTTTCAGGCTGCTGATCCAAAAGTTCAAATACTCGGCTGGCACCTGCCCCTGCCATTGCGATTGTTCCAACCTGCATTGAAAGCTGGTTTACTGTTTGCGAAACCTGGCGGGACATACTCAAAAATGAAATGATAATTCCTGTTGATAAAAGTCCAACGCCTGTAATTGTAAGGTTTGGAGCTTTTACAAAGTAGAGAACTGCACCCACGATGGCAACTACAACATACATAATGTTTCCCAGGTTACTAAGAATTGGACCTGTTTCGTTTCCGTAGCGGTTGGCTTTCTGGCTGTCTGTAAAAAGCTGTTCGTTCAATTTTACAAAATCTTTTTTGCTTTCTTCTTCGTGGCAGAAAACTTTTACAACTTTTAAGCCCTGCAGCATTTCTTCAATAAATCCTTCTTCTTTTGCGAGTGATTTTTGCTGGGCAACCATAAAGCGGGCACTGTTTCCACCGAATTTTTTTGTGACCAGTGTCATTATGAAAATAAAGATGCAGACAACCAGGGTGAGCGGAATACTGAAGCGCAACATCATCACGAACATAGAAACAATTGTCAAAGTGGACTGTATGATTGAAGGAATGCTCTGTCCAATCAACATTCGGATGGCATCTGTATCGTTTGTGTAGGTACTCATGATGTCGCCGTGAGAATTGGTGTCAAAATATTTGATTGGCAGGGTCTGCATTTTGTTGAACATATCGTCGCGGAGGTCGCGCAGGGTTCCCTGGGTTACGACCGCCATAATTCGCGGGTAGATAAAAGAACACACAAGTCCAACTATGTAAATGACCGCCATTGTGGCAAGAATGGTCAGCATATTTTTCCAGACTGCCTGCAAGCCGGATTCGATTCCCGGAACAATACATTCGTCAATAAGCCGCTGCATGATTACCGTTGCGACTGTGCTGGCAAGGGCACTGGCAATAATACAGATGATTACTACAATCAAGGCGAAAGTGTAATTTTTGAAAAGATATTTGATAAGACGGCCAAGCGAGCCTTTTTTGCCGCGAGGTCTAGGTGGCATTTTTTCATCAGGCATTTTGCCGTCTGGCATTTTTTTCATTTTGTTTTCTTCCATAACTTTACCCCCTCTCCTTAGTTTTCACTGCCATCAGAATTTTTAGTCTGAGTTTCGTAAATCTCACTGTAGATGCCGCCTTTGGCAACAAGTTCTGCGTGAGTTCCTTCTTCCGCAATTTTTCCATCATCCAAAACGATGATATAATCTGCATCTTCAACCGAAGAAATTCGCTGGGCAATAATGATTTTTGTCGTATCAGGAATTTCTTCGCGGAAAGCCTTTCTGATTAACGCATCAGTTTTTGTATCGACTGCCGAAGTTGAATCGTCCAAAATCAAAACTTTCGGCTTTTTCAAAAGTGCACGTGCAATACAAAGACGCTGTTTCTGACCGCCTGAAACGTTCGTTCCGCCCGCCTCAATGTAAGTGTCATATTTTTGAGGCAATCCCTGGATAAATTCATCAGCCTGGGCAAGTTTACAAACCCGCATCAATTCTTCGTCACTGGCATTTTTATTTCCCCAGCGAAGATTTTCCTTAATGGTGCCAGAAAAAAGTACGTTCTTTTGCAAAACAACGGCCACCTCGTTACGAAGTGAATCCAAATCATACTTTCTGACATCCTGGCCACCAACCGTAACGCTACCTTCCGTCACATCATAAAGGCGGGAAATCAGCTGAATGAGGGTTGTTTTAGAAGCACCAGTTCCGCCAATAATTCCCAGGGTCGAACCAGAAGGGATTTTCAAATTGACATCGGACAAGGCAAATTTCTGACTTTCCTTTTTGTATTTAAAACTTACGTTATCAAAAACAATTTCGCCATTTTCAACTTTTGTAAGACCATTTTCCGGAGATTTCAACGAAGAATCGTGCTCCAAAACTTCAGCAATACGGTTTGCACTTTCTTCGGCCATACTTGTCATCACCAAAATAAAAGAAAGCATCATGAGCGAAGACAAAATCTGCACGCCGTAGTTGATGAGGGACGAAAGCTGACCGGTTGTCAAATCCACGCCGGCAGTATTGATAATCATCTTTGCACCAAAAAAACTTACACAGAAAATTGCAGCGTAAATACAAAGCATCATGATTGGAGTGTTCCAGGCAAGCACTTTTTCGGCCCGGGTAAAATCCTTGCAAACTTCGGCACTGGTTTTTCCAAACTTTTTGATTTCGTAATCTTCGCGCACAAAAGATTTTACAACACGAATACCACTCAAATCCTCTTCAACGCTGGCATTCATTGCATCATATTTTTTGAAAATCTTGCGGAAAATCGGAGTAACAACCGCATTCACCGTAAAAAGCCCAGCCGCCAAAACCGGAATAATTGCCAGGAAAATCAGCGACATTTTTACGTTGATTCTAAGACTCATCACAATCGAAAAAATCAACATAAGCGGAGTTCTTACCGCAATTCTAATAATCATCTGAAAAGCGTTCTGCACGTTGGTAACGTCGGTCGTCAAACGAGTAACAAGAGATGCAGGCGAAAACATATCAATATCCGAAAAAGCAAAAGACTGGACTTTAAAATACAAATCCTGCCTCAAGTTTTTTGCAAAACCGCAGGAAGCCGTAGCCCCAGTTCTGGCCGCAAGCGTTCCACACAAAAGCGAAAGCATAGCCAAAATCAAAAGTTCCAGGCCGCAAAGCAAAATCGGACTCATTCTTTCGCCCGTAATCGAATCAATCAAATTCGCCATCAAATAAGGAAGAATACATTCAAGTATAACTTCGCCGGTAATAAAAATTGGTGTCAGGATAGCCGGCTTTTTGTATTCCCTGACACTTTTAAGTAAAGATTTTACCATTTTTCAGTCATTCTCCTATAAAACATTGCAAAGGCAGCCCCAGGCGATTGCCCGCCACTTTCGCGTCATGCTGAACTTGTTTCAGCATCTCAGCCACCACAATTCTATTTTTCTACAGCCGCGTAAAGGTTTTCCATCAACTTCTTTGAAACCGCCCTGAAAGAATCGATTTCTTCTTTTGAAATTCCCTTCACAATCTGTTTTTCCATTTCCCTTAATTTTTTTCTTGATGCCGCGTCACATTCAAGCGCCTTTTGAGTCGGAATAATTTTTTTCTTCCTGCCATCCGCTTCAATACTTTCCCGCACAATCAAGCCCTTCGCTTCCAGTTTTTTTATAATTTCAGAAGCCGTCGGTGATCTTAAATTAAATTCCTTTTCCAAATCCCTTTGAAAAATTCCTTCACTCTGTTTTTTTTCCGCCTGCTCCACAATAAAAGAAATGCAGCCATTTTCCGCCCCACTGTAAGGAAAATCCGCAAAAGTTTTATTAATCAGCCGCCTGACCATATTTGACAGCTGCCCCGTAATCCGTCCCACCGGAATTTCTTTTTCTTTCACCGCAGCACCTCCTGTTTTTTATTTTGCTGGGCGCACCCCTCCATTCCTTCGTGCAAGCACTCAGTCATTTCGGGCCGGGCTTTCCGCAATTCCGGCTTTCGCCTTCATCCCTCCACTTCGTTCCGGGACCGCTTCGCGGTTGCTCCAATCCCTTGCGCAAAAAAACACTTAGTTACCTAACTAAATAATCTACTTAGTTTCCTAACATTATTTATTTGCAAAAAATTTGTCAATCAAAAAAATCGCTAAAATTTTGTTATAAAAAAAGCCACCAGAGCAAATAAGCCCTGGTGGCTTTAAAATCCATTTTACTTTCAAGAATAAATGACTATGCCTCAACAGGAGTCCAAGTTACAACACTTGCATCTCCTTCTTCAGAATCGCTAGGTTTCAAAGTGATTGTGCCATCTGCATTCTTTGTTACATCAAATTCTAGAACTTCTTCAAACATTGCCTTTATTTCTGCCATGGCTTCCTTTAACTCATCTTTAGGATAGCCCATTTTCTTACAGTAATCATAAATTTCTGAATAAGTCATTAATTCATATTTTTTTACAATTTTTTTTCCGCTCACCAAAAAAACATTCAAAAAGCAACCAGCTTTCACCCTTCCCCCCACAAAAAAATGTCAACTTGCTAGATTAAAATGTGCATGATATAATTTTTTGACTGGAGAAATTATGAGCGATACGAATGATGATATTGACCCTGGAATTGCGGCTTTGCTAAAGGAAACAGAAGACAGTTTGCCAGATTCTTCAAGGGCTGCGCCTAAATTTGAAGTTGTTAATTCTGAAGAAGAAAGGGCTAAGGTTCAGCAGCAGTTTTCCATGCAAAAAGAACCTGCCCTGGACAAAAAACTGGGTGCCAATGTAAGTGACAAGGTTCCTGAAGTCGATTTAAGCGTTAAATCTTTTAAACCAATCGAAAAATTTTTTGAAGACACTCCGGGAAAAATGTTTGATGACCCGGCTTACTATAAAAATTGTCTTACTGGCGAAGGTCAGGCTTCTCAGCGCTTGCACCAGCTGCTTGTAAAATATTTAAATTGTACAGACAAAAAAGATCGCACTGTTTACCGCCAGCAAATTGTAACGGCCTATTGGGAATTTTTGCGGTCCCTGGCTCCGAAAATGATAAATCCTAATGTGCCTGTTTGTAAAAAAATGGCTATGCGTTACGGTGTTGTCTTGCCTTCACTTTTTAGCCCTGAACAAAAGGACTTTTTTTCCAGAGCAATTGAAAAAAATGTAACAGGTGAACCTGTTCTTTATATCGACGAATGGATGAGGGAAGTTATTGCCGGTCGTTTGACTCTTTCTGCAACAGATGAAATCCCTCAAAAGGCAAAAGGCCCTGGTGCTGAACAGCAGCGCATTCAGCAGTTGAAAAGCAAAAACAGTGGAAAACTCCAGTCAATAGAAAGTCTGGTTACTGTAAAAGAAAGCGAACGTGTAAATGTCGAAATTGAAGTTCGTGACAGGATAGAACAGCTTTGCGAACACCAGCCAATTTACGGCCTTAATTCTCACAAGCAGGCTTACACAGACATACAGAAAAAACTTTTTGCCGAAATCACCCAGCGCTTCAGGCAGCTGCAAAAAATTGACCGCGAACTTTCCCAGTACTTAAAGGAATTTGAAGAAGCCAAGGGTATTGCAGCCAGTCTTGAATCCAAAGAAGCAGAATTTTCTGTTGACGACCAGCCACAAGTTGGCCGTGAAGAATTGATGCAGGAAATGACGACTGTAAGGCAAATGGCAAAAATGACTTGTGGCCGCCAGGGCAACCAGTTCCCTATTTTCACAAGGGAATTTTTCCACTGTATGGACAAGGGCACAGGCTTTCGCGAAAACGTAATTCGCGAACTGGCATGGATTGAATCTGTTGACCCCCAGTGTTTCTGCCGCGTGCACAAAAATGTTCCTCACAGAATTGTGCCTTATGTTTTACTCATTCCTAGTTATGGCGATTTAGGTTTCTGCTGGGAACCTTTTGACCGCTTTAACAGAATCACCAGCCGTGGCCGCATTGTAATTCCAATGTACCCTAGAGATTTGCGCACTGCCTGTTTAATGGCCGTTGCTGATTTAAGGTGGCAGGTGGCTAAAGAAAAAGCTTCCTATGACTGGATGACTGACGGTTTAACAGGCCACTACTATCAATATTTTGAAGAACACAAAATGAAGGGTGACGTTAAGGCCTACTTTATAGAAGATTATATTTTGTGGATGACAAAAGAATCCCAGGGAACACAAAAACTGGAAAAAGAAGTTCGTGCCATTTTCTGGCGCTACCTGCCATTCCCTCAGGAAACAAAAGAAAAACTCAAGAAGATGAGCTTAATCTACCAGGAACTTTTCCAGCGTGACATTAACCGTGCAATGTCTGACGGATATTGATTTTTTTTCTTTAGGGAGTCTCTAAAAATTGCAATTTTTAGAGACAACTTTGAAAAAGCGACATTTTAAGTCTTTGTATTTCAAAGACTTAAAATTCGAAAGGTATCTCTAAAAAAGCATTGAAAATGATTTTTTTTGCTTTACAGATTTTATTTTTCTTTAAGATTCGCTAAAATGCTCTTGTGAATAGAACGCTTCTTGGAAATATTATTTGTTTTTCAGGTTCTCTGATAATGGTAGCCGTAGGATTTTTTAAGGAAAAGAAAAGAATTCTTACCAGTCAGTGCCTGCAGTTTTTAATTATGGGTGCAGGAAATTTAGTCTTGGGCGGGATAAGCGGAGCCATTTCGGATTTTATAGGCATTGTGCGCAATATAATTTCGCTCAAAATCAATTTTAACTGGATTTTTAAAATAATTTTTATTGGCTTACAGATTGCCCTGACCGTAATTTTTAATGACAGCGGTTTAATTGGCTGGCTGCCGGTTTTCGCAACCTGTATTTTTACATGGTGCCTGGACACAAAAAACGAAATTCTTTTAAAGCTTTTAATAATTCTGGCACAGATTATGTGGGGAATTTACGACCTTAGCTTTAAGAATTATTCTACAATGGGCTTTGACATTGCAACCATTCTTTCAAACACTGTTGGAATTTTTATGATTTGTAAAAACAAAAAAAAGTACCAGAAAGAAAATTGCAATGTCCAGGAAAAAACTCTACCGTCAGAATAAGGGCATCTCTAAAAAGCTCTTATTCTTTACATTTATTCTTTGCCCCAGGTATCTTCCTCTTCTTTTACAGAATCCGGCATAACAGTTTTAACCTTTTCTTCTTCAGCTTCTTGAGCGTAGCGGTTAACCTTGCCGTTTGGAAGATACTTACCAATAACTCTCGCATCCAGTTTTCCTGCAAGATTGTGTTTGTCTATAATAGCGGCAGAAATTTTTCCAAAAAGGAACATCCCTAAAACCATTCCAGCCAAAAAGCACATCATCCACACAACAATGTAAATGTGACCTTCCCTCACGCCAATCATTTTATTCATAACCACAGTAGCCACAACAGCCAGAACAGCGATTATGGCAGCCGTAAACAAAATATTTAAAAGTGTAGAAATAATTGTAAACCAAACAGTAAACGCTTTTTTTGTCATTTTTTCCGCCTTGCCTCAGGATTTATTTTTTTTGTTTTTCTTGTTTTCCTTAACCAGCAAAACAATGAATGAAATCAAAAAGATTGCGCCGCAAACCACAACAAACGAATCTGCAATATTGAACGTAGGCCAGCGTGTCCACGAAAGAATGCCGCTGCCCTTGTAGCCCAATTTCTTAAAGAAGTTGCCCCAAAAAGCACAGTCAATAAAATCAACAACACCATCCGGACGGAAGAAGCGGTCAATCAAGTTGCCAAGACCTCCTCCCAAAATGCCGCAAATGGACCAGCGCTGCACTTTTGTAAATTCGTTGTTCCTAAAATAAATAAAGTAAACCAAAACAATCACAATCAAAGGAAGAAAAGCAAACAGTACCGTACGAATATTTTGCGAAAGTGAATGGCCAATGCTGAAAGCAACCGCATTATTTTTTACATGAATGAACCTTAAAAAATCTCCAATCACAGGAATTACAGAACCGTCTGCAGGATCAAAGGGATTGTAAACAGGAATTTTTTTTACGACAATCGCCTTTGTAATTTGATCAAGTACAATTGCGACCACAGAAAGAATAAGAGGAAGCAACTTTTGCTTAAGAGGCTGCTTCAATTTTGTTTCACCAGAATTTTTTGAATTGTCCGACATAATTTCCTCATTAATTTGTTTTGTTATTCTGCCACTTTAAAATTCTAAATCATTTTTTAGTGCATAGTAAAAATATATAAGTAAGCACCCTTTTTTTCAATAAAAAAATTGAAGGCCCCCACCAATGATTTTTTTTATTTTTTTAAAGCATCCCGCCTTTTGCTTAACGGCCCTTCCGTAGCTCGGCTGTCGCCTCGGTGCTTCGCACTTTGCCTTCGGCAAACCACTACAGGGCCGGCTAGGTTGCTTTTAAAAAGAAGTAGTTTATTCGTAAAGTAAAAGTTCTTTTAAAATTTTTATAGGCAACTTTTGTTACTTTTGTTTTAATTCTAACCATCCTCAGCACTAGCCGGACATTAGTGGCCAGCCGTAGGCTGGTTGCGGAACGTAAGTGGAGCAATGGAGCGGGAGCGGAACCACGATTGGCCGTCTTTAAAGGCGGCATCTCCAGAAAAAGAAAATTTAAAATTACTTATTCAAGTTCCAAATCTGGGACAGCAATTTCCAGGGTGCCACTTGTGTCTGCACCGAATCCCTGGTAAACATTTTGCTCTTTGCTGTAATCGGTTTCCATCTGCTGGAGGGTAAAGGAATTCAGCTGACCGTTAAAGGCAAGTTCATTCAAAAGAATTGTCGCTATGCTGGCGGCGTAAATGTCAGAGCTTTCCCTTTTTAAATTCAACTGCGCTGCTAAAAGTGGTTCCATTTGTTCTATAAAACCGTAACCTGCTGTTGAATATGCGCTGATTGTTGAAATGTCATAAGTGGCATCGATGAGGGAAAAATTTTTATTGTGCACATTCAAAAGCGCATTTGACGAATCTTTGTCTCCAACAAGATAGATGGTGTCTTCGCGTTTTGCGTCCACGAAATTTAAAAGGGCCGAAAGTTCATTTTCAAGGTATCCGTCTTTTACCGAACATTTTATTTTCTGCAAATTGAAAATATTTTTGTATTGAATAAAGCGGTGGCGGAAAAGGCGGCTGTCCAGAAAACTGTTAAAGTAAGGCTGGTCTTTTGTGTAAAATTCACATGTGTAAATTGTAAAGCCGGATTTTGCCAGTTCTTTAAAAAGCGGAATGTAATCTTCCTGACATGCGGCTTTGCTTGGCAAAAACAGAATTATTTTTCTTGTTTGAGAATTATTTTCTGCTAAAGAATTTGAAGATGCATCTTTTGAAGAGTCTTCCCCTAAAATCTTTTTCAAGTCAGGTTTATTTTTAAAGATCTTTTGTTTTTCAACTTTATCCAAAAGTTCCTGGGGAACACTTTGCATTTTTTCTTCGTGGAAAAAGTATCTTGTTAAAATAGCATTTTTTACATGGAATGGAGAAATGCTTTTTTTAAAACCATCTGTAAAGTTTCCGGTGAATGTTACGCTTTCCTTTAAGATGTGATTTTTTTCAAGATTTTGTTTAACGGGGCGGTATGCAATCAGCATGACCAAAAGGAAAAGAGAAAGTAAAATGTTAAGTATAGAAATGACCAGGAAAGGAATGGAATAGTGGTCGAAAGCCAGGCGCCTTCTGTAGCGGGAATAAGATCCTATGTTACACAGAAAAACCAAAAATGAAATGCCGGTTATGCATGCGGTAAAAAAGGAAAATCCCCAGGCACAAAAGACAAGAAGCGAAAATGGAAAAATTGCTACTGCCAGGGCAGAAAGGGCATCAAACTGAAGTTTATTGATATATAAAAAACGTGAGCAAACCAGAATAATTAAAATCAGAATCAAAAGTTCACTCAAAAATTTTCCAAACATAAGCGGATTCTACTGTAAAAATGCGTTAAATTCTATATGTCAGGATAAGGGCAAGTCTAAAAAATCACTTTCTAAAAGATATACTTTTATTTAAAAGATTATTGTGTTAAAGTATATAGAAGCCAAAGAGAGGGACCAATGACTGAAGTAAAAAAAATTACAGTAGACTCTTCTAAAATTCGTACCGCTATACAGGCAGGTATACCTTTAATTATTACGACGTATACTCTTCCCCACGAAATGGAAGAATATATGGCAGATGTTTTAGTTACTTTTATTGAAGAACTTGGTCAAACGCAAATGACAGACAGTCTTGCTTACTGCCTGCGCGAACTTGTTAACAATGCAAAAAAAGCCAATACAAAACGTGTTTATTTTGAAGACAAGGGCTTAAACATAAACAACAAAGCCGACTATGACCAAGGAATGAAAACTTTCAAGGAAGATACTATCAACAATATAAAGTACTACCTTAGAAAGCAGCAAGAAAAAGGCCTTTACATAAAGGTGCTTCTGCAAACCAGAAATAATAAAATCAAAATAGAAGTAAAAAATAAATGTGATCTTACTGTTTTTGAATACAAGCGCATTCATGACAAAATTCAGCGCGGCTTAAAATACCAGTCTGTTGAAGAAGGCATGACAAGCATTTTGGACAATTCCGAAGGTGCGGGATTGGGCCTTATAATCATGGTTTTAGTTTTGCGAAGGATTGGACTGACCGAAGAAAACTTCCAGGTTTTAAGCGAAAACGGCGAAACTATTACGCGAATGATTTTGCCTTTCAGCCAGAAAACCAGAAACGACATTTTTACCCTTTCCAAAACATTTGTTGATCTTATCCAGGGGCTGCCTGAATTCCCAGAGAACATTCAGGAAATTAACCGCCTTGTAAACGATGAAACTAGCAAGATGAGTGATATTGCTACGAAAATTTCAAACGACGTTTCTTTGACAGGTGAACTGCTTAAACTGGTAAATTCAGCAGCATTCTCTTTGTCTACCCCATGCCATTCCATTTCAGATGCAGTTACTTTTGCCGGCTTGAGAGGAATAAGGAACCTTTTGTTTTCTATTGGAACTATGGAATCTCTCATGGTCAAAAATGAAGAAAGCAAGAAAGTTTTGTGGGATCATTCTTACAAGGTTGCATTTTATTCTTACAATATGGCACGCAACTTGTGCAGAAACGACAGAGCTTGCATAGATGACAGTTACGTTTGCGGTCTTTTGCATGACATTGGTAAAATCGTATTTGAAAACGCTCACCCTGAAGTAATGCAAAAAATTTCTGATGTGTGCAGGCAGCGTGGTCTTTCAAAGGATTTGTTTGAAAAACTGGTTGCTGGTGTAAATCATGGTGAAATTGGTGCTTTGATTGCAGAAAAGTGGAATTTCCCGGATGTGATTGTAAATGTAATCCGCTACCACCACAGTCCTTCAGAAGCCCCGGAAAATTTCAAGAAAGTGACAGGGCTGGTTTACCTAGCGGACATGATTGCCCACTATGGCGAAGGAAAAGTTACTTTTGAACAGATGGACAGCGATGTGCTTAAGACTTTCAATTTAACCAGTGAAGATAAAGTTGCAGCTATCAGCGACCGTCTTTTAAAATCCTTCAGGGAAAACAGATAAATTCAAATCAGCAAAAGTTCGGCAAAAAATCCTGACAAAAAGGCAAAGCAATTTCTTAAGACTCTTGTTTCAGGGCATCTCTAAAAGTTGTAATTTTTAAGCAGGTCCTTTAGTTTGATTTTGATTTTTGATTTTCTAAGGATTCCACCCAGGCTTGCATCAAAATGCCAAAAGCCACTCCTACATTCAATGATGCCTTTAGCCCGGTCATAGGAATTGTGACCCTGCCATAAGTGGCACGCTTTAAAGCTTCCGGACTGACTCCTAATTCCTCAGAACCAATAATCACAATGCCCTTTTGTGGAAATTTAAATTCTTTTAAGGGAGTGCCACCTGTTTCCAAAACAAAAACCGGCAAATCCTGGGGCAAATCTTCCAGAGAAGAGCGGGTGTAGCCCATCGTTTCTATACAGCCCATGCCGCTCCTTAAAGCCTTACTTTGCTCCGGGCTTACGCACTGGGGTGAAATATAAACACGGTCGCAGCCCAAACCTTCTGCCGTACGAAAAATAGATCCTAGGTTAAATGGGGAACGAATGTCTTCTGCATAAACACAAACGTCTTTAAAAAAACTTCTATCTTTTACAGAAACTTTTTCCTGTCTGTGAGGGGCAATAATCAAATCCCATTCAGCTGGAAAAGTCCCGATTATGGAAAGAAGAGCGTTGCGGGCAATGTTGCATGTGCGCTTTTCGTCAAAGGGCTGGGCTTGTAAAAGCAGCTTCAGTTCTTCCCCACTTTCTTTTGGCAGTTTAGGATCCTGTAAAAGGATTGAAACTATTTTTTTTGTATACTCAGCTCTTGGCATGGAAGAAAAATTATATTCCATTCCCTTTTCTGCAATGCCAGAAATGTCTCTTTCAAGTTCGCCAAACGTAAGTGCTAACTTGCGGCGTTTTTGCCCTTCTGCAAGTTGAAATAATTTGTCCGGAGAAATCATCAGTAGGCAACCTTGATTAAATCAAATAAATCATCAGCAGACATGCTTCTTGGCAAAGTATTTATTAAATCCAATTCGCCGGCATCTTCGGCCGCAAGAGAAAACTGTTCAATAGTAAGGCCCAAATCCTTTAAGCGGGAAGGAAGAGAGACTTTTGCAATATGCTGCCTGACGTATTCTGTAAAAGCAGAAACGGCTTCATCATTTTTTGCATCAAGAGGGCAGGCTTTTAAAATGCGTGACAGTTTTGCCAGGCGGTCGCTTTTGTACTTTGCAGCATCTTCAATCACATAAGGAAAAAGAATTTCTGTCGTAAGGGCGCGTGAAATTTTATACCTTGCGTTAACACACATTGCTATAAGGACACTGGCCCCAATCGAACTGGATGTTGCACCTAAAGATGCCATGCAGCCCCCCTGGGCCAGAAGTACTTCCTGAGGCGTAGTGATTGTAAGTGACCGACTGCCGTCC
>CAVCWN010000097.1:0-3244 GCA_963605975.1 Desulfovibrionaceae bacterium
ATATTCCTCTTTGTTAGGACTGGCCTCTTCTGCCGCAACTTCCGCAATCAATTCAGAAGAATAATTTCTTTTTGGCATACAGGAAGTCCAAAGCTTTTTAATTTCCGCAATCATTTTTTCCGCAGAAGAATAAGCATCTTTATTAAAGTGGGGCGAGGCCAAAACATTTGTCCTTACCTCCATCTTGTAGCGTTCCTTTTGAAAACCGGCAATTTCTTTTAAGCCATTTGTAATTTCCGTCAAAGCCTGGTTTGTTTTGTAAAGGGCATCGCTCAAATTACTCAAAAGCATAGGGTTAGCGCTGCTCTTCAACTGCATGACACAAAAAGCAAGTCCTCGTGTATTTGCCTTTTGGGAATTCAAGGAAAGATTCTGCCAGTTAAAAACATTGTTAAACAAAAGCAGCCTTTTAATTTTATCCATCGTCAAACTTTCGCAGGAAAATTTCATATAGTTACAGATAAAATCCAAAGTGGAATCATATTCAGAAAGGCGAATGCCAATCTTCACAGAGCGCTCAGTGTCATTAAAATCACTGTCATCCGGACATTCTACATCTGAAATCTTTTTTTCTTTTTTATAAGGGTCTGGCGTTATCAAAGATTTTTTCGTCAACTCTTCCATCAAAACACGCAAAGCCGTCAAGTGCAAACGATAACCGTCTTGCATCTTTGGCAAAAGCGTCGTGTCGTACCAGAGAGTTTTTTCGTCAATCGCATTTTTTAACCGCGTTCCAAAATCTGTACTTTTATCTTCCATATTTCCATTATGCCTTAATTAAAAAAAATTTTCCACTTTGTAATTTGCTTTGTAATTAGGGCGTTCCCCTCCGCTTTGCTCCGGGTCGGGCTGTCCGGGCTTCCGCTGCCGCTCCATTCCTCCGCTGCGCTCCGGAACGCCTTTGGCGGCCCTACCATCCCTAACGCAAAAGAAAAACTCTTTCACAAAAAAGAAAAGTCTTAACTTACCAGACTTCTCCTTTTATTATCGGCATAAATTTCTTTTAAAATAAGACTGCCTTTAAAGGTATCTCTAAAAAGAAAATTGCTTTACGAAAAAAATCATTCTGTCTTCAAGACACGCCTAGCCGGCCCTGGAAGCCCTTTAGTTGCGGAACGAAGTGGAGCAATGAGCGTTAGCGAAGGCTGCAAGGGCCGTTTAACAAAAGGCGGGATGCTTCAAAAAAAAATACAAAAAAATAATTCTATTGAAAAATGAAGAAAAAAGGATTAAGGTATATCACTTTGGGAAACCAAATTTTTTGGCGGCATAGGCTGCAAAATTTAATAATTAGAAGGTGTTTTTATGGCTGTTGATGAAAAATTACAGACAATTCGTCATTCATGTGCCCACGTTATGGCAGAAGCGGTTTTAAAGCTTTACCCTGGAACAAAAATTGCAATCGGTCCTGCAATTGAAAATGGTTTTTATTATGATTTTGATTTTACCACTTGCACTACCCAGACCAAACCTTCTGAAACAGATTTTCCTGCAATCGAAAAGGAAATGCGCAAAATCTTGGCTGGCAATTTTGAATTTGTTCGTAAAGAAGTTTCTAAAGAAGAGGCCCTTAAACTTTTTAAAGACCAGCCTTACAAAATCGAATTGATTAATGACTTGCCTGACGGTGAAACAATTACAACTTACCAGCAGGATGATTTTCTGGATCTTTGCCGTGGCCCTCATGTAGAAAGTACACGCGAAATAAATCAGCAGGCTTTTAAATTGATGAAGACTGCCGGTGCCTACTGGAGGGGTGACAGTGACAAGGCTATGCTGACCCGCATTTATGCAGTTTGTTTTTATAAGCCAAATGATTTGAAAGATTATCTTACGATGCTTGAAGAAGCAGACAAGCGCGACCACAGAAAGTTAGGCGTGCAGCTGGATCTTTTCCACTTGGATCCTGAAGACCCGGGTCAGATTTTCTGGCATCCTAATGGCTGGAAAATGTATCTTACTTTGCAGGATTACATGAGGCAAAAGGAAATTGAAGATGGTTACGAAGAAGTGAATACTCCTGCTATTATGCCACGCTCTTTGTGGGAACGTTCTGGCCACTGGGGTCACTACCAGCGCAACATGTTTATTACAGAATCTGAAAAGCGTCTTTTTGCCATTAAGCCAATGAACTGTCCTGGCGCCCTGGAAATTTTTAAATCAAAGATTCGCTCTTACAAAGATTTACCTATGCGCCTTGCTGAATTTGGTCACGATGTAAGAAATGAACCTAGCGGTACCTTGCACGGAATTATGAGAGTGCGCGGTTTTGTTCAGGACGATGCCCACATTCTTTGTACAGAAGATCAAATTGAAAGCGAAGTAGAAAAATTCTGCCGTCTTTTGATTGGTGTTTACAAGGACTTTGGTTTTGACAAGGGACTTTTGGTTAAACTTTCAACCATGCCGGAAGATCATGTTGGTGATGTAGCAACATGGGAACATGCGGAAAAGGCTTTGGCAAATGCATGTCTTGCAGCCGGGATGCAGTATGAAATTCAGCCTGGTGAAGGTGCTTTCTACGGACCTAAACTGGAATTCACACTTCTTGATGCTTTGGGCAGACAGTGGCAGTGCGGAACAATTCAGCTGGACTACCAGTTGCCTTCTGCAGAAAGATTGAATGCAGAATACATTGGTGCTGACAACCAGAAACATCACCCGGTTATGTTGCACCGCGCTGTCTTAGGTTCAATGGAACGCTTCCTTGGCATTTTGATTGAAAACTATTGTGGAGCAATGCCAGCTTGGCTTCATTTTGAACAGGCAGCTGTTGTTCCTGTCAGCCCGGACTTCAATGAATATGCAAAAAAAGTTTATTCAGTTCTGGCTGCTGCCGGCATCCGCTGCAAGGCTTATACTGATGATGACAACATGAAGAGCAAAATTAAACAGATTTCTTCTGAACACAAAACGCCTTACATTCTTGTTGTTGGTGCAAAAGAAGCAGAAGAAAATACTGTAACAGTCCGCTTTAGATTTTCTTCAAAACTGCCTCAGCAGACAATGAAGCTGGAAGAATTCAAAGAATATGTTCTTGAAAAAACAAGAAGCCATTTTAACGGAATTTAAAAATTCCTAATGCTTCTAAAAAAACAAGGGCTGACCTTAAAGCAGTTCTTCATTCCATCCACTTTGAAAAAAATTGAATGGAATGTAGATACTATCTCTTTATGGTCAGCCCTTTTTTATTTCACCAGGAAAATCAATCTAAGAAAAAATTTCTTTTACCTTTGCTTTAAAC